>NZ_JBFTZL010000027.1:0-28964 GCF_056406825.1 Arthrobacter sp. P1_A5
CCGCCTGCCGATTTCGCGGCTTCCCTTGAGTCAGTCCCGCTTTGCGCGCCCATTGACAGCACGTCATCTGATTGAATCCGAGCTCCGCCGCGGCCGCGCTCACACTCCCCAGCCGGTCCACCACCGACAAGAACTGGTCCTTCTGCTCCGGCGTGTACTTCCGCCGCCGGGCTGTTTCCTCCGTTAAAAACGACACGGTCGTTGCAACTCCCAAAGTGTTGGGTGTTGCAACGACCGTTAGAACCCGCCGATCCGCCGTCGTCCTCTTGCGTCTATTTTTTGACGCCTATCGCAGTCCGGGTTACTTGGTGACCTGAAGTCCGGTGTCCCAGTTGAAGTCGGCGAACTCGGGGTTGGCCTGCATGGTCATGAGGACGAACTGGAAGCCTTCGAGTTCCCGGGAGCGCTTGAGCGGTCCGACCACCAGGGGGCGCATGCCGCCGGCGCTGACGAAGCTGCTCACGGCGGCGGTGGCGTCCGCGTTGTCGCCGGCGATGAAGACGTCCAGGGGCTGTCCGCCTGACTCTCCGGCGACGAGGGTGCCGGCGAAGGTGGTGTTGAACGCCTTGACCACGTTGGCGCCGGCGGGGGCAAGCTGCGCGATTTCTTCGGCGGCGGAGGTGCCGGGCTCGACGACCAGGGAGTCGAAGGTCTCGAAGTTCACCGGGTTGGTGATGTCGACGATGGTCTTGCCGTTCAGGGCCTCGCCGTAGGCGCTGACGACGTTCTTGGCGGCGTCAAACGGGACAGCGAGGGCCACGATGGCGCCCTGCGGAGCCTCAGCCGTGGTCCCGAAGGTGACGCCGGCGCCGAGTTCGGCGGCCAGTTCCTGCGCTTTGGTGATGTCCTGTCCGAGGATCTCCACGGTCAGGCCGCCGGCGAGTGCTCGGGTGGCGATCCCGCGGGCCATGTTGCCGTTGCCGATGATGGTGAGGTTCGTCATGGGTGTCTTCTTTCCGAATATGCGGGCCAGGAGGGTTTTCATCAGATTCTGTTCTCTTGGGGGAGTGATGCTTGAAGCTACAACTAAATGTACGTCAGGAAAGTTGAAGCGTCAACTAATTCTTCGAACGGAACGGGGTGTTCGTGCCTATGACGGCCGCTGGGCCGCATCCTTGGGTGCGTCAGCTTCCGGCTTCATCATCAGGCCCCGCGCGCCTGGAACGGAGATAACGGACTGCGAAGTCGAGACTCCGGCGAGCGAACTGATCCTGGCGAACAACTTTTCCTGAAGGTCCACTGGCGCATTGTCAGTGCGCTGTTCCTGCGGGATTGTCCATGACACGGTGGGACGCTGACCGGCCCTTCGGGGAAGCGTGCCGTCCGGCAGGGCCGACCAGCGTCCGCCGGTGGTGCCTTCATCCGCTCCGGAACGAGCCAGGAACGACAGCCGCTCGTGGATCCAGCCCCCGAGTTCACGGAGCGTCTGGCCGCTGATCTGGTGCCCTCCGGGGTCGCGGCGGGCGTAGGCGGGGGCGGCGGAATCCGTCAGCAAGTAGTTCCAGGTGCGGTCCAGCAGTTCCGGCGGGATGACTTTGTCCTCGTCGCCCTGAGCGACGAAAACCGGAAGGCCTGCCAGCCGGGCCGGCGTGACCGGGACACCGGCGTCGAACGGCAAGGTGCCGTACAGAATAGCCGCACCGGAGAATCGTTGCGGATCTGCAAGAACCAGCCCGCCAGCGAATGCTGCACCCCCGCTGAAACCGACGAGCACGACCGGGCGGCCTGCGGGGGCGACAGTGTCGAGCCAGGTTCGGAACCATGCCATGGATGCCGTCAGCGACTCGGCAACCGGACGGCCGATGCCGCGGTTGGCAAACCATGCATAACCGCCGCCCTCTGCGATCGGTGCTCGGACGGCGGCGTAGGCKGGGCCGGGGGCAGGTGGTCGGCGAGGGCTATGATCTCGCGCTCGCTGGAACCCCGGCCGTGCAAGAGCACCACCAGGGGAGCCGCAGGGTCGGACGACCCGGCCGTCGTCGCCACTGCCGAKGTGCCCGGGTGTCGGCCGTCAAGATCGGTGGACTTCTCGGAGATGCGCATGAAAGCTCCTGCTCGTGGGTGTTGGGCACAATAAGTTTCTCTTGAAGTTTCAACTATTATGGCGCGTCGCGTATTCCCCCAGCGACTGTTGCGAATCAGCGGGGCGACGCAACAGGGTGGGGGAAGAAGCATTCGCTGCCGGCTGTGGGTCTTACGTGGTGACGACAAGTTTGCCGCTGACGCGGTTTTCCTCCATGTCCGTGTGGGCCCGGACGATGCCATCGAGGGTGTAGACCTTGCCGATGGGGACCATCGCGGTGCCGTCACTGACGGCCTGCAGGAATTCCTGGAGCACGCCGCCGGGGAGGTCGGGGGCGCCGCCAGTGTAGGAGGTGAGCCGGACGCCCCGCGGAATGTAGTCAATCGGATAGAAGTCGGGAACCGTCCACTGGTTTGAGAGCATCCCGGTGAAGCAGACGACGCCGTGGATCCGGGTGRCGCGCAACGTGTCGGGCAGCGTGGGGGTGCCGACGAGTTCGAGGGCGGCGTCCACGCCGTGGGGGACTATGCGGCGCACGGCGGTGGCGAGGTCGCCGTCGTCGATCAGGACATGGTCGACGCCGATCGCGGCCAGCGCTTCCCGCTTGGCTTCGTCGCGCGTTGAGGCCAGGACGGTGAGCCCGCGGCGCTTGGCAAGTATTGCGGCGGCCATGCCGACGGAGGAGGTTCCGCCGCGGATGAGCAGGCTCTGGCCGGGCTGGATGTCCAGGCCAATGGAGAGGGAGCCGTGGGCGGTCTGCAGCATCTCAGGGATGGCGCCGATGACGGACCAGGGCAGCTCTGATTCGAAGGCAATGACCTGCCGGGCCGGCACGCGCGTGTACTCGGCATAGCCGCCGTCGAACACGCGGCCCATGCCGCCCATCAGGGTGGCGACCTTCTGCCCGGCGCGGAACTCGCCGCCGGGGGAGTCGGCCACCTCTCCGACAGCTTCGATCCCGGGCACGCGCGGGAACGTGACGCCCTGGGCCAGGCCCAGGCGCGTATGCAGCTCCGAGCGGTTGAGCCCGAACGCCCGGACCCGGATGAGCACCTGGCCCGGCAGCGGCACGGGGATGGGTCGGTCGCGAATGACCAGCGCCTCGGCCGGCCCTGGGCCGTCCAGCACCACGGCCCGCATGGTGCCGCCGCTCACTGACCGTCCGCCTTGGAGTCCAGGGAGGGCCGCTGGGCGCTGCGAAGCCGGGCCAGGAGGTCGAGCAGGGTGGCGGTCTCCTGCGGACTCAGGGCCGGGGTGAACCAGCTGTCGAGTTCGGCCTCGATCACTGCGCGGCCCCGGGCGACCACCGCCTTCCCTTCTTCCGTGAGGTCAAGGAGTGAGGAGCGCCGGTCGCCCGGGTTTATCTTCCGCGAGCAGTACCCCGCCGCCTCAACACGGTCAACCAGCTTGCTGGCGCCGCCCACGGTGATGGCCAGCGCCGACGCGATGTCGAACACCCTGCACGTGCCAAGGGAGGAGACGACGACCATCGCCTCGAACCTGCCGAGGGGAAGTCCGCATTCCTGGCGCACGCGGGCGTCGACCGCATCCCACAGCTCGGTTTCAAGTCGGGTCAGCGTGCTGAAGAGAGGATAGAAGTCAGTCTGGCCGGCTCTGGTGTCCATGGATCAAGACTAGCATTTAGATTCCATGGAAGATACTTCCCCGGATTCTACTTACCGGCCGGCCGCAGCCTGTGGGGGACTCGTTCGCTCCTGATCGAGGGCTAGACTCTGATCGGACGTCCCGGCGACCATCGACGATGGGCCAATATCGCAGAGGAGCCTTGATGGCTGGCGGCAGCAGTGAGCCCGGTAGGACTGTGACCTCGAAGGTGCTCTCCATCCTGGAAGCCTTCGAAAAGTCCCGGGGTGCCCTCAGCCTGACGGAAATCGCCGAAAAATCCGGGCTGCCCCTGAGCACCGCCCACCGGCTCGTCAACGAGCTCACAGACTGGGGATTACTTTCGCGCGAGCCCARCGGCCGCTACCAGCTGGGCATCCGCCTCTGGGAGCTTGCCCAGAACACCGGGCGGCAGCTCCGCGACGCGGCGCGCCCGTACATCCAGGATCTTTTCTCCCTCACGGGCGAAACCGCGCACCTGGCCGTCCGGTCCGGCCACGAGGTGCTGTACATTGACCGCGTC
Source organism: Arthrobacter sp. P1_A5 (assembly GCF_056406825.1). Lineage (NCBI taxonomy): Bacteria > Bacillati > Actinomycetota > Actinomycetes > Micrococcales > Micrococcaceae > Arthrobacter > Arthrobacter sp. P1_A5. The sequence goes on from NZ_JBFTZL010000027.1 coordinate 4,170, forward strand.
TACGGCTCCAAGCGCCTGCCCCGCGCTTCCCGCGTCGGCGGACGCCTGCCCATGCATGCGACCGCCGTCGGGAAGATCCTCCTGGCCTTCGAGGAGGATTGGGTCCGCGACGCCTACCTGAACCGGCAGCTCGAGCGGCACACCGCGCACACCCACGTTGACCCGAGAAAACTGGCCGCCGAACTGACCCAGATCCGGGAGCAGGGCTACGCCACTACGCTCGAGGAAGTCCGGCTGGGCTCTTGCTCCATCGCCGTCCCGGTCTTCCACACCGGCAGGATCGGCGCCGCGATCGGCCTGGTGCTTCCCACGAGCCAGGCCGCCACGATGAGCCGCCACCTTCCCGTCCTGAGGGGCATCTCGGCGCAGATCGAACGCGCCACCGCGCGGATCCCGCTGGAAACGCTGCTGGGCAGCCACACCGCGGCATCGGACTAGGCCGAACCCTGCAGCTGCAGGCCCGCGGCAAAGTGGCTTCCGCTCAGTGGAAGCCTTTCCTGCCATCCCGAGGTGACGGGGGCCACACTGGTGGAAGAACCCCCGGCATGCACTGCTGCTGCCAGCGGGACCGGAAAACCAAGGAGCCCAGATGTCATCGTCGACTGAAACGGCCGGCCGCTGTCCCTTCGGACACGGCGCCGAAGCCCCTACAGGGCACCACGGCTACGAGCCATTCCAGATGAAGGATCCCTTCCCCGCCTACGCCGAACTCCGGGCCGAGCAGCCCGTGATGTTCGACGAGCGGATCGGTCTCTACGTCGTCTCCCGCTATGACGACATCAAGGCCGTCTTTGAAGACTGGGAAACCTTCTCCAGCGAAAACGCCCAGGCGCCTGTCCGCGAACGCGGTGCCGCGGCCAAGAAGATCATGGACGACGGCGGCTTCACCGCCTACTCGGGCCTCTCCGCCCGCCGCCCGCCGGAGCACACCCGCATCCGCGCCGTGGTGCAGAAGGCCTTCACCCCCCGCCGCTACAAGGCCCTGGAACCGTTCATCCGGCAAAACGTCGTCGGACTGCTCGAAAAAATGCTGGCCCGGCCGGAAAGCCGCGGCGACATGGTCAAGGACCTTGCTTACGACGTCCCCACCATCACCATCCTCACCCTGATCGGCGCAGACGTAGCCCAGGTCGACACCTTCAAGCGCTGGAGCGATTCCCGCGCCGCCATGACGTGGGGCGACCTCACGGACGACGAACAGATCCCGCACGCCCACAACCTCGTGGAGTACTGGCAGGAATGCCTCCGGCTGGTCAGGGTGGCTCACGAGGAAGGCGGCGACAACCTCACCGCGGACCTGGTCAAAGCGCAGCAGGACGGCGCGGAAATCTCCGACCACGAGATCGCCTCCGTCCTCTATAGCCTGCTCTTCGCCGGCCACGAGACCACCACCACGTTGATCTCCAACGCCCTCCGCGAACTCCTGGCCCGCCCCGAGCAATGGAAGCAGCTGGTGGATGACCCGAAAAAAATTCCCGCCGCCATCGACGAAGTCCTGCGCTACGCCGGCTCGATCGTCGGCTGGCGCCGCAAGGCCCTCAAGGACACCGAAGTTGGCGGCGTCGCCATCGAAGAAGGCGCGCAGTTGCTGCTCCTCATGGGCTCAGCCAACCGGGATGACACCAAGTTCGACGCCGGCGAGGACTTCGACATCACCCGCCCCAACGCCCGCGAGCACCTGTCCTTCGGGTTCGGCATCCACTACTGCCTGGGCAACATGCTCGCCAAGCTCCAGGCCAAGATCGCCCTCGAGGAAGTGGTCCGGCTCGCCCCGGGGCTGCAGCTGGAGCATCCCGAAGCCATCGCCTTCCGCGAGAACCTTTCCTTCCGCGTCCCCGAGACCGTCCCCGTCACCTGGAAGGCCTGAGAAATATGCAGAGCAACGAATACGTCCAGTTCTTCGACGGAGGCATCGAACCGAAGCTCGAAAACCTTGGCGGCAAGGGGGCCTCCCTGGTCACCATGACCTCCGCCGGCATGCCCGTCCCGCCCGGCTTCGTGGTCACCACCGCCCAGTTTGATGCCTTCATGGAGGAAGCCGGGATCACCCGGGACATCCACCAGCTCCTCGCAGGACTGGACCCCGAAGACATGGGCCAGGTGGACAGGGTGTCCGCCGCGATCCGGGCGGACATCCGCTCCCGCGCGGTGCCTCACGCCCTGCGCGAGCTCACCGTCGCCGCCTACGAGTCCTTAATGTCCCGCTTTGAGTCGCCGGTCCCGGTGGCCGTTCGCTCCAGCGCCACCGCCGAGGACCTGCCGGATGCCTCCTTCGCCGGCCAGCAGGACACTTACCTCTGGCTCGACGGCGTCAAGGCCGTCACCGAGCACATCCGCCAGTGCTGGGCCTCGCTCTTCACATCCCGCGCGATCATCTACCGGCTCAAGAACAACATCCCCAACGAGGGCCTCTCGATGGCGGTCGTGGTGCAGAAGATGGTCAACGCACGGGTCTCCGGCGTCGCCATCACCATGGACCCCACCAACGGCGACCGTTCCAAGATCACTATCGACTCCTCCTACGGGGTGGGGGAGATGGTGGTCTCCGGCCAGGTCACGCCGGACAACATCATGCTGGACAAGGTCACGCTGGCGGTCGTCTCCGAACGCCTCGGCGACAAGCACGCCGAACTCGTCCCGGACGCCGTTGCCGGCCGCCTGGTGGAGCGGGAGGTCGACGCCGAACGCCGCGGCCGCCGCAGCCTCACCGGCGCCGAGCTCACCGCCGTCGCTCAGATGGCCAAACGCGCGGAGAAGCACTACAAGTGCCCGCAGGACATCGAGTGGGCCCTCGATGCGGACTTGCCCGACGGAGAGAACCTGCTCCTGCTGCAGTCCCGCCCGGAAACGGTGCACTCTTCCAAACCGGGGGCGGCCACCCAAACGGTGCCCTCGGCAGCCGGCGGCTACTTCAGCGGACTCAGCCCCGCCATTTCTGCGGCAGCGCCCGCGCCAGCCACCACGACGCCGGCCGGCCCGGCGCCGTCGTCCGCCACCGGCTTTAGCCTCGGCAGCATCACCGCCTCACTGCTGAAGCCGTCCATCTAGAACGTTCCGACCCGCTAGTCCGCTGCGTCACCCAGGCTCAACGCCGAGCCCGTATTGAAAGGACCGCCATGTCCCTGAAGTCCTTCCCCAAACCCTCCGAGCTCGCGGTCCCCGCCGGGGCCGAGGGCTGGGAAAAGATCTACCCGTACTATCTGGTCTTCCAGGACAAGCTCAAGGAGCAGGAGGACGCCAAGTTCTGGTTCYGCGACAGCCAGCATTGGCCCACCGTGTTCAAGCCCTTCGAGACGATCGGCGGCGAGTTCGCGGTCAAGTGCCTGGGCCAGTACAACGCCCGACACCTGATGATCCCCAACGCCAACGGCATCGAGTTCCGCGTCCACCTGGGCTACCTCTACATGTCCCCCATCCCGGTGCCGGAAGACCAGATCGCCGCCCGCGTGCCCCTGTTCGAACAGCGCGTTGGCCACTACTTCCAGAACTGGGACCAGCTCCTCAAGCAGTGGCACATCAAGGTCAAGGGCACCATCGAGGAGATGGAGACCATCTCCTTCCCCAAGCTCCCGGACCTGGTCCCCATGGAAGACATCCTCTCCGGCAAGGGCAAGGACGGCTCCGAGAAGCTCCTGGAAAGCTACGACCGGCTCATCCAGCTGGCCTACCAGAACTGGCAGTACCACTTCGAGTTCCTCAACCTCGGCTACATCGCCTACCTGGACTTCTTCAACTTCTGCAAGCAGGTCTTCCCCAATATCCCGGACCAGTCCATCGCCACCATGGTGCAAGGCGTGGACATGGAGCTCTTCCGCCCGGATGACGAACTCAAGCAGCTCGCCAAGCTCGCCGTTGAACTTGGGATCCAGGCCCATTTCAGCAGTACCGACGACGTCGAGGCCACCCTGGGCGCCATCGCCGCAGCCCCGGGCGGGGACCGCTGGATCGCCCAGTACGAGGGCGCCAAGGACCCGTGGTTCAACTTCACCGTGGGCAACGGCTTCTACGGCCACGACAAGTACTGGAACGAACACCAGGAAATCCCGCTCGGCTACATCGCGGACTACATCCGCCGCGTGGACGAGGGCCAGGAAATCATGCGGCCGGTGGAGGCACTCATCGCAGAACGCGACCGCATCATAGAGGAATACCGCGAGCTGCTCGAAGGCGAAAACCAGGCCCTCTTCGACGCCAAGCGCGGGCTCGCCGCCACCGCCTACCCGTACGTGGAGAACCACAACTTCTACATCGAGCACTGGACCATGGGCGTCTTCTGGCGCAAGATCCGCGAGCTGTCCCGAATGATGCAGGCCGAGGGTTTCTGGACCGAACCGGACGACCTCCTCTACCTGGGCCGCAACGAGGTCCGCGACGCGCTGTTCGACCTGGTCACGGGCTGGGGCGTCGGTGCCAAGCCGATCGGTCCCGAGTACTGGCCGGCCGAGATCGAGCGCCGCCGCGGAATCGTGGACGCGCTCAAGACCGCCCGCCCTGCCCCGGCGTTGAACACCCCGCCGGAATCCATCACCGAACCCTTTACGCGGATGCTGTGGGGCATCACCACCGAGCAGGTCCAGCAGTGGCTGGGCGCCGGCGAGGAAGTGGAGGGCGGGGGCCTGCGCGGCATGGCTGCCTCGCCGGGCGTGGTGGAGGGCCTGGCCCGCGTCATCACCGACGCGGACCAGCTCTCCGAGGTGCAGCAGGGCGAGATCCTGGTCGCCACCGTCACCGCGCCGTCCTGGGGCCCGATCTTCGGCAGGATCAAGGCCACGGTCACGGACATCGGCGGCATGATGAGCCACGCGGCGATCGTCTGCCGGGAGTATGGCCTTCCGGCGGTGACCGGAACGGGTTCCGCCTCCACCACCATCAAGACCGGCCAGCGGCTGCGGGTGGACGGGACCAAGGGCACCGTGCAGATCCTCGATGCCGACCAGCCGGAGCTCCTGGTCACCGGACCCGGCGCCCACGCGCACAGCCACAGTCATGTCTGAGCTGAACGCGCCGGCTTCAAGGACCGTCCTGATCACCGGTGCCGCCGGCGGGCTGGGCCGGGCGTTTGCGCTCGGCTTTGCCGGCCGCGGCTACCGCGTGGCGGTGGCCGACATCAACCTCGAGGGCGCTGAGCAGACGGCCAAACTGGTCCGCGAACTCGGCGCCGAGGCCGCCGCCTTCCCGGCGGACGTCACCAGCGTGGACTCCACTGAGATCCTGGCACGGGACTGCGCGGACTTCGGGAACGGAAGCATCGACGTCGTCCTCAACAACGCGGCGGTGTACGCGGGGGTGACCCGCAGCCCGTTCGAGGACATCGACCCGGCCGAATGGGACCTCGTGATGAACGTCAACCTCAAGGGCCCCTGGCTCGTGACCCGTGCGGCGAGCCCGTACCTGCCCGAGGGCGGGCGCGTCATCAACCTCTCCAGCGCCACGATCTTCAGCGGCTCGGAACAGTGGCTCCACTACGTCGCGTCCAAGGGCGGCGTGGTGGCCCTGACCCGGGTGATGGCCAAGGAACTGGGCCGGCGGGGGATCACGGTCAACGCGATCGCCCCCGGCTTCACGCTCACCGAAGCCAGCTACGGCCTGATGGAGAACGCCGAGAACTACGGTGTGGACCGCGGGGCCATCAAGCGGGCCAGCCAGCCCGAGGACGTCGTGGGCGCGGCCCTCTTCCTGGCTGGGCCGGACAGTTCCTACTACACGGGCCAGACCATGGTGGTGGACGGCGGCCGCCAGTTCATCTGAGGCGCTCTTTCCTGCCATCATCCGATTCAACCTAAGGAGAACCACATGCCAACGGTTCATTTCACCGACGCCGGGGGCGCTGTCCGCGACGTCCAGGGAAACCCCGGCGATTCAGTCATGGAAACGGCCGTCCGCAACGGCGTCCCCGGGATCGTCGCCGAATGCGGCGGCTCATTGTCCTGCGCTACCTGCCATGTCTTCGTCCGCGAGGACTGCCTTTCGCAGCTTCCGCCGATGGAGAACATGGAAGACGAAATGCTCTACGGCACGGCCGTCGACCGTGAGGACAACTCGCGGCTGTCCTGCCAGCTCCGGCTCACAGACGCCGTGGAGCTGTTCGTCACCACCCCGGAAACCCAGGTGTAGCGATGGGCGCGGAAGCACTGGAGCAGGCAACTGACACCCTCGTCGCGGACCAAAGCTCTCCAACGCGCACGGGGCTCCTGATCATCGGCGCCAGCCAGTCCGGGGTCCAGCTTGCTGTATCGCTGCGGGCACTCGGCTTCGACGAACACATCACCCTGCTCGGCGACGAGGACCACCGACCCTACCAGCGCCCGGCCCTGTCCAAGGAGTTCCTGCAGGGCACGGTCGAGAGCGAATCACTGATCTTCCGCTCCAACGACTACTGGGCCGGACACAACGTGGCCCTGGTCAAAGGCGAATACATCGTTCGGATCGACAAGGAACCCGACGGCTCCGGGGTCGCGCATTCTTCCTCCGGAAAACAGTTCCCTTCCAAGCGGCTGGCGCTCACGGTCGGAGCCCGGGCCCGCAAGCTGGAAATTGAGGGCGGTAACCTCGACGGCGTGCTGTACCTCCGCAACGCCGACGACGCGCTGGCACTCAAGGCGCGGGTGGGGGATGCCACGGATGTGGTGGTGATCGGCGGCGGGTTCATCGGGCTGGAGGCCGCGTCCAGCCTGCGGAAGATGGGCAAGAACGTCACCGTTCTGGAATTCGGTCCGCGGCTCGTTGGCCGGGCCGTGGGAGATGAGACGGCCGGGTACTTCCTCCAGGCGCACCGTTCCCGCGGCCTGGACATCCGGCTCAACACCAGCGCGAAGCGCTTCACAGCAAGCGAGGGCGGTAGCGCGGTCGCCGGCGTAGAACTCCAGGACGGCACAGAGCTCTCCGCTCAGATTGTGCTCGTGGGGATCGGCGTCATTCCCAACACCCAGCTGGCCGAACAGCTCGGGCTGACGGTGGACAACGGGATTGTGGTGGACCGCTTCGCGCTGGCCTCGGACGGCACAACGGTGGCGATCGGCGACTGCGCCAACATGCCCAACCCGGTGCCAGGGTCGGAGCCGGGGGAACGGATCCGGCTGGAAAGCGTCAACAACGCCATCGAACACGCGAAGGTGGCCGCCTACTCGCTGACCGGGCGGCGCGAGGAATACGCCGGCATCCCCTGGTTCTGGTCCAATCAGGCGGACCTCAAGTTGCAGATCGCCGGACTGTGCAACGGCTACGACCAGACGGTACTCCGTCGGGACGAGGACCGCGGGAAGTTCAGCGTCCTGTACTACCGCCAGGGCCAGGTCATCGCCGCGGACTGCGTCAACGCCCCGCTGGACTTCATGGCCGTCAAGAACGCACTGGCAAAGGGCCAGAACATCCCTGCCGACGCCGCGGCGGACCCCGCCACCCAACTCAAGACCATCACCACGGACAGCTAACTGCACTCAGACAGTACGCCGGCCCACCCGAAGGAGCATTATGAGCACCCCCAAGACTCCGGTCGCAGCCAGCCCCGCCGCTAAACCGGTGGACGTGCCGGCCCAGGCCTTTGCCGCGGAGTACAGCGTCCGGCCTGTTCCCGCGGCTGGTCCGGTAGACACGACCGCGATCTGCAATACCCCGGCTGCCGTTCAGGAACTCGACGCACTGTGGAAGGCCGTGGTCCATGAGACGCGGACGCGCGGAAACGACATCCACTTGCCGATTTCCTTGGCCTACGCCGAACGGCTGTGCCGGGCCTATCCCGGCGCCGACGCTGAACTGGTACGCGTGGCCACCGTGCTGCACGACACTGGCTGGGCCCACGTTGATGAATCCCGCATCATATCCGAGGGCTTCACCGGTGACTGGCGCAAGGCCGCCATCCGTTACGAACACGAGCAGCAGGGCTGCGACGTGGCCCGCCGGGTGCTCCCCGCGCTGGGCTACTCCACCGAATTCATTGAGCGCGTCTGCGAGATCATCGACGGCCACGACACCCGGCCGGTGGCCCGCTCCCTGGAAGACGCCCTGATGCGCGATGCCGACAGGCTATGGCGCTTCGACCGCGCCGGTATCGCCCTCGCCTCCTCGTGGTTCGCCATGGACCCGGCCACGTACACCGACAGACTGGCCACCGAGATCGTGCCCGAACTCATCACCCAGGCCGCCCACGATATGGCCGCCGCGGACCTTAACCGATCCAACGCCCTTCTTAAGACGGCGGTGATCCGATGACCTCCGCCACGCATGATGCTCCTGCCCTGGTAGCCCGGACGGAGCTGTCCCTGCCGCATACGCATGTGGATACGATCTTTGTCGACGGCGCGTGGCAGCCTTCGCGGAGCACCGGCCGCAACCCGGTGACCGACCCCGCTACGGGCGAAGTGTGGGGCTCGGTGCCGGACGGAACGCCGGAAGACCTGGACGCCGCCGTCGGCTCTGCCCAGCGCGCCTTTCAGGGGGAGTGGCCCCGGCTTACCCCGTCTGAACGCGCCGGCTACCTTCTCCGGATCGCTGAGGAGGTGGAGAATCGGGCTCAGGAGCTTGCCCTGACGAACTCGAGGGAAAACGGCTCACCGGTGTCCGAATCCGCCGGGGCGGCAGCCAACGCGGCCGGTATCTTCCGGTACTTCGCCACCCTCGCCGGGTACCTTGAGCATGAGGATGTCCGCCCCTTCCCGCGCGGCGGCGGCGAGTCAGTAGTCCGGCGCGACCCGCTGGGAGTCTGCGCGCTGATCGCGCCGTGGAACTTCCCCATCAACCTGGTGGTCATCAAACTGGCGCCGGCCCTGCTGGCAGGCTGCACCGTGGTGATCAAGCCGGCGTCGCCCACGCCGCTGTCCATCCGGGTGATTATCGACGCCGTCGCCGCGGCCGGGGTTCCGGCGGGCGTGGTCAACCTGGTAACCGGCTCCGGCCGGCTGGGGGATCAGCTGGTGAAGCACCCGGGCGTCGAAAAGGTGGCCTTCACGGGATCGACGCCGGTGGGCCGGAAAATTGCCGCGGCCTGCGGGGAACTGCTGCGTCCGGTCACGCTGGAACTGGGCGGGAAGTCCAGCGCCATTGTGCTCCCTGATGCGGATCTGGAGGCGATGTCCAAGGTGCTGATCCGGTCGTCGATGCGCAACACCGGCCAGACCTGCTACATCTCGACCCGGATCCTGGCGCCCGCGAGCCGTTATGACGAAGTGGTGGAGATGGTCACGGCCACGATTGCGGCCGGAARGCAGGGTGATCCGCTCGACGCGGACACTGTGTTCGGCCCTTGCGCAACGGAGTCCCAGTGCCGGACCGTGCTGGACTACGTGGAGTCGGGCGTGGCCGACGGCGCGCGGGTCACCACCGGGGGGCGAGCGGCGTCGTTAGGCGGTGGCCTTGAGGGCGGCTATTTCGTGGAGCCCACAGTCTTCGCCGACGTCACCCCGGAGATGCGGATCTCCCGCGAGGAGATCTTCGGCCCGGTCCTGTGCATCCTAAAATACGACGACGCCGATGGCAGTGTTGACGAGGCCGTCGCGCTGGCGAACAACACCGAGTTCGGACTCGGCGGCCTGGTGTTCGGGCAGGACGCGGCGGCTGCCCTGAACGTGGCCGACCGGGTGGACACGGGCTCCGTGGGCATCAACTTCTTCGCATCCAACCATGCGGCCCCCTTTGGCGGCCGGCACGATTCCGGCCTTGGCACCGAGTACGGGATGGAAGGCCTGAACGCGTACCTGAGCTACAAGTCCATCCACCGCCGCACGTAGATAGCGGGATGCCCGTGACACGGTGAAGGGATTCGATCCTTTCTTGGACAGTAGGATCACAGCGGGAATGATGCAACGAGGCGGGCGAGGGGCGGAGGCGCCTGTCCGGCCGGCAAGGCGTCGACCAGCAGTGGCGCGTATCGGATCTTGTTGCCGCTGCGTCCTCCGAAGAACCGGCGCAACTGCGCCGCTATTGGCCGCTCCCGCAGTGACGGCTGGCGTTGGAGGAGCCGGAACGACGCGAGCTCGCCTTGAGCCGCGATGACTTTGAGCACTGCGTCGATCCCCAGGCAGCGGATGAGTTCGTCCTCCAGATCGGCGTGACAGACGTGAAACCCAAGCTCGGCCAGCGAACCGGACCCGATACCTGCCCGGCCCAGTGCGCGGGCGATGCCACGGGATTCGCCTGCATCACACAGGCCCAACAACCGGTGGCCTGCGCCATTCGGTCCGTAGCGGTCGAGGAAGTGGACGATGCTGGTCGCGCCTCCCATCGGTACGACCGACACCCGCAAGGCTGCCAGGTCATGGCCAAGACGGAAGGCCAGCGTCTCAACCGCAAGCCGGTCACTCTCACCTTCGACCAACACCGTCGTCGCCTGCATGGAACCAGTATGCCGAACGCATTGTCTGGTCACGGGCTCCCCGCCGGACACGCAGAACGTGATCAGGCCGCGGACACGTCGACCAGGACCTTCCCGACGAAGCCTTGTTCTACGGCGTCGTGCGCTGCCGCGGTTTCCTCGAGTCGAAAGCGGGTGAGGGGCAGTCCGTGTTCATCGCCGACCCGCAATGCCCCCGCTTTCAGGGCCTCGGCGACGGCGGCAACGGCCGCCGCCTTCTGCTGCTCCGTCACGGTGTACGTGAGGATGAACTGGAATCGGACGTTCTTGCCCATGCTCTCGCGAATGGGAATGGCCAAGGATTCGCCGGGGTTGGCAGCATAAATGGAAATGGTTCCCCCCGGCTTCACCACCTTGAGGTCATTGCCGATGTTCGCCGGAGCATTGACGTCGACGATCGTATCAACGCCGCCAGGGGCTGCCTCATGCACGGCCCGCGGGACGTCGGCAGTGCGGTAGTTGATCACACTGTGCGCGCCGGCCCGGCGGGCAAGTTCACCTTTCCGCTCCCCGCTCACGGTCGCGATGACGGTTGCCCCGGCCCAGCGGGCGAGCTGAATGGCCGCGTGGCCCACCGCACCCGCGCCACCGGTGACCAGCACCACCCGCCCTTCCAGGGCGCCCGGCGAAAGCCTGGCCGGCCCGTCCTGGCTGGCGGTCAGTGCACGATGTGCCGTCAGTGCCGGGATCCCCAGGGATGCGCCCGTGTCGAAGGATTCCATGTCTGGAAGGGCAACCGCCTGCGCGGCCGGCACCGTCACGTACTCCTGGGCTGTGCCCTCGGTGCCGCCCCAGGCGACGTCCCAGAGCCAAACACGATCGCCGACGGACAGCCCCGGCACGCCGGATCCAAGCTCGTCGATAACGCCGGCACCATCTTGGTTGGGCACTTTTGGTGCCGCCAGCCTGCTTCCGCTCCCGCCGCCGGCCCTGGACTTCCAGTCGGTGGGATTGACGCCGGAGACCACCACCCGGACTCTGACCTGGCCCGGTCCGGGTGCCGGCAGTGGCCTGTCCTGAAGGGTCATCACGGACGAGGGTCCTGTCTTTTCGTACACGATGGCCTTCACTGTTACTCCGCTTCTTCGGCTTTCATAGGGGGACGGGATGGGTGCGCCGTAAGAACCCGGGGTCCTCCTGTCGCCATGATGGCTCGGATACCTCTGACGTCTATTGCGGCGCTTGATCCCACGCTAACGCAAAAGGGGAAATGGACTGATCAGGTCAAATGGTCGAAGTCGCCGCGCGCCCAAGCAGCGTGCCGTTGTGCGGAATCGTGCAGAATGGCCTTGGCGCCGGACGCGATTACATTGTTGAAGTTGCCATAGATTCGGTCGAACTTGAGCTCTCCCAGTTGTGCGGCGATTCGCACCGCCACCGCGCCGGATAACGGCACGTGGTTCGGGTAGCTGCGCATGAAGGCGATGGAGCGACGGTCTGGATTCGGATACACGCTGTCACCGGTCAGCAGAACTCCTTTGCCGCCGGCTCCTGCAGCCCAGTGCACCACCGCGCTGCCCGGGAAATGGCCCCCGGTCTGGTGCAGGGTCAACCCTTCTGCGATGGTTTGACTGCCGGACCAGTATTCGATGATCGGATCATTGCGCCCCAGCCATAGCCGGTCTGCGTCGGCCACGAGTACGGGGACGCCGCCGAGCCGATGCGACCATTCGACCTGCACGCCGAACATGTGCGGATGGCTGGCAGCGATCGCCAGGACCGGGCCCCGCTCGAGCACTGCCTTCACAGCKYTGTCRTCGACATATCCGACCGGATCCCACAACAGCGAACCCTCGTGTGTYGCSACMAGCTGRGCGGTCTGGCCGATCCCGACTCTTGGCTCCGTCCKGATCCCGACAAGGCCCGGCTCGTTCTCCTTCAACACCGTTTGCTGGCCCTCCTGCGCCAGCCCGTCCAGTGTGAGCCACTTTTGTCCGTCATCGGGCACATACTGCCGCTCATCGGCGCAGATCGGGCAAACCCCCGGGGCAGGTTCGTCGTGTTCCACGGCGCAAGTTGCGCAGATCAGCATGGTGGGTCCCTTCTAAGGCCTTGTGTCCTGCTCCTCTTGCCCACCGTAAGCGTGCCCGACGTCGTCGGGAAGCCTATGCCGCTATCAACCGCCCGCGATGGCAGCCGCAAAATGAATCCCGCAATCCGAGTGTGCGTCGAATTGGGTGTCAGCAGCGTCGAGGCGTATTCAACGCACCGACGGGGACAACAGGGCGGCTATGACGTTCACCGCATACCAGCCCAATGCCCCAAGTGCTCCCAGAACGGCAACGGAAACCACCCAAAATAGGGCAGAGAGTTTCCTTCTCGGTTTCTCATCCATAACAACCACCCCGCAATCAATTGGGATACTCTCGGACCGAATCTTGCCTGAACCCCCTTGCGGAAAGCTTGGAATCGGGACGAGGCCTCTGGCCCGCAGTTGGCCCGGGGCAGAAGTCACGCCAACCCTTGCAGCCACCACGAGGCACGCTTAGGATGGCGGGGCCGGGACGGCCTGGACGGCGATGGACGTATCCTGCCGTTGACGGACAGTGAGCCCTTTGGAGGTTCGACGTGAGTGAGCGGGATGACTTCATGGTCTGGGTTGGGTCGCGTCTCAAGGACGCCGAGACCGCCCTGCATAACGGCGACGCCGGGCCGCGGTTCGCCATCTGGTCCCGAAGGGAGCCCGTTACCGTGCTCGGCGCGTGGACGTCCGGCAGCGGTCCCGAGGACGTGGGGCGCATCTTCCATCAGCTGGAAGCATCCTTCTCGGATTGCACGTCATACACGCACGAGGTGATTGCTGCCGACGTGATCGGGGACATGGCCTACACCGTTGGGTACGAGCATACGAGCACCTCGGTAAACGGAGAGCCGAGGGACTACACACTGCGCGTGACCCAGGTCTACCGGCGCGAGGGTGGCGAATGGAAGGTCGCCCATCGCCACGCAGACACCCTGGCGCAGCCGGACAAGCCTCAGGACGCCTGAGCCCCGTCCTTTTGGTGTCAGGAGCCGGTGTCAGGACGGTGTTCAGGAGCCGGCGGTCAGGATCCAGGGCGCCCCGGCCACTCTTTGCCCGCCCAGGGGTCGTAGTCGGCGATGAGCTCCTCCTGCAGCGGACGCTCATTTTCCGGGACGTGCTGCAGGTTCACCCGGACCCGGTACCAGAGCGAACTCGATCCCCGCATTCCGTCGACCAGTACGTCGGCGGGATGCAGGGCTGACAAGAGGTCCGCATGCCGGGTCTTCCATTCCTCGAGCGCCGCGAGCGCCTCGGGCTTGGTCTTGGTCCGTGCCACCTCGATGAGCGGCATTACCGATTGCCGGCGGCCCAGGCCGTCGCTGCCGCGCGGCGGCTTTTCGGCGGGGCCGAGCCCGGCAGCCAGACTGATGAGCCTGTCGAGCGTCCCTACCGCGTCGTCGATCCCGGCGTGGGGGTCGCCCATCGCCGCGAAGCGCTCAAGCACAGTGGGCACCGTGAATTGTTCCGGCCGGGTGGAGGTAACCTCGTCCCAATTGAGCGGAGTCGAGACCCGGGCATCGGGCAGGGGCCGGATCGAGTACGCCGATGCCACGGTGCGGTCCTTGGCGTTCTGGTTGAAGTCGACGAACACACTCTCGCCGCGCTCCTCCTTCCACCACCGCGCGGTGGCGAGGCCCGGAGCGCGGTTCTCGACCTCGCGGGCGAGGGTCTCGGCGGCGAGCCGCACGTCGCGGTACGACCACTGGGGCGCGATGCGCACGAGGATGTGGAGTCCCCGCGAACCGCTCGTCTTCGGCCACCCCACCAGTCCGACGTCGTCGAGCACCTCCCGCGCGACATAGGCGACGTCGACGATCTGCGCCCAGTCGACCCCCGGCATCGGGTCGAGGTCGACCCGGAGCTCGTCCGGGTGCTCGAGGTCCTCGGCACGCACGGGGTGCGGGTTGAGGTCCAGGCATCCAAGATTCACGACCCACGCCAAGCCCGCGGCATCCCTGATGACGGCCTCTTCGGCTGATGTTCCGGACGCGTAGTGAAGCGTTGCCGTGTCGATAAAGTCGGGGTGGTTTTCAGGCACGCGTTTTTGAAAGAACGGCTCGGCGCCGATCCCCTTCGGGAAGCGCTTGAGCACCATGGGCCGGCCGCCTGCGCCGCGCAGTGCGCCGTCGGCGACGGTGAGGTAGTAACGGACCAGGTCGAGCTTGGTCAGCCCGGGTTCGGGGAACACCACCTTGTCCGGACTCGAGATGCGAACCTCGTTGCCGGCAATGTTGAGGATCTCGGCGGGGGTCTTCGACGAGTTCATTCCGCCACGCTAGTTCCGGACGGCTGCGCTTGGGAATAGCATTCCGGCATGGACGCCAAGTTATTCGCCCTCGCTGCGGGCGGAACCTCAGTGATCGAGCCCGAAGACACCCAATGGGGCGCCCGGCGCTGCCGGGTATTCGATCCCCAGGGACAGGAATGGAGCGCCGGCACCTACCAGCCCGGAATCGCCTCGTGATACGTCCTTGCTTGCCCACCCGGGCAGGCGCTCTAAGTGCCCTCCTCGCTGCCGGCGTCGAAGGGCTTGCCCGCGGCCGGCGGCTCGCCCGCCGCGAGTCGGTCCGACTCCCGGGCCCCAACCGCGGACTGGGCGCCACCGGATCCGGCTTCGGCGGGTGAGGGTCCCGGCGGTACAGATCCGGATGTCTCTGCGGAGTCCGTCACGGTCCGCTGCCCCTCGGTCATGGCGGGGTCGTTGAACACCTGCTCCACAGGCGCCTCGCCTGTCTTGGCCCGTTCCGGATGCGAGTGATCCCCCTGCGCCTTGGTGCCCGCCTCCGCGATGTCGACCGCTTCGCGCACATCTGCACCGCTGCGGGAGTCATCGCTCTGGGCCGCGGCACCCGACGAGGCGTTCCGGGCCTGCGGTTCAGCGTCGTGGCCACCGTGCGCCTCGGTCATCGGCTTTTCGCCAGGCGTACCTGTTCCGGCCTTGCGCAGCGGATCTACAGTACCGTCCGCACCGTAGTCACCTTCGGTGTACTGGCCGATTTCCGACCCGGCCGTGCGTCCCGGAACCGTACCAGCGCCGCCGTAGTCGGCTGCCACGTAGCGCCCGGATTCCTTGGCTCGGTCTCCCAAGGGTTCGGGCAGGCCGCCCTCCCTGCCGCCCGCACCGTAGTCACCTTGGACGTATTGGCCCTCCTCGTCCTCGGCGTGCCGGCCTCTCTGCACGCCAGCCTTACCGTACGCTCCTTCGACGTACCGGCCCCGGAGCTCCTTGTCTTCTGGTTTCTCGTCCGCGGGCGCCTGATCCGCGGGCAATTCGGAGTCGCTGCGGTCTGTCATGATACTGCCCTCCAGAGACGAATMCATGCGTCTAATCCGGCGCAATTCAAGTCTAGTCAGGGCCACTGCACCACGACAGAGGGTAGCGGCCGCCGGCCCGCCTTGGGTGGCCGGGGGTGTCAGGTGTGGGCGGCGGGAGCGGTGGTGCTTCGAACGACGAGGCGCGGGGCCAGCACTTCGGTACGTGGCGGGAGGGAGGGGTCGGCGATGCGGGCAAGGAGAAACTCCGCAGCGCGGATGCCTACGTCCCGGCTGACGGGGTCGACGGTGGTCAGGGAGACGTGGCGGATCCCGGCGAGATAGGTGTTGTCGTATCCGACCAGTGAGAGTTGTGCCGGCACGCTGATGCCGTGCTCGTCCGCGGCCGAGAGCGCACCGACGGCGAGGACGTCGTTGGCGGCAAAGACCGCTGAGGGGGGCAGGCCGCCGTCGATAAGGCGGCTCATTGCCTCAAAGCCGGAATGTTCGCTCAAGTCTGTTGGTATCACTCGGATGTAGTTCTGCAAGCCGTGGCGGGTCATGGTGTCCCGGTAAGCGTCGGCCCGCACGGTAGCGGACCCGGTGGGAGYGGTGAGGAAGGCAATGTCGCTGTGGCCGAGACCAATCAGGTGTTCGACGGCCATCCGGGCGCCGGCGGCGTCGTCGTTGCTGACGCGGTCCGCTGCCGGGAGGTCGAAGGCGCGGGTGCCGGCGACGACGGCTGGCGTGAGCAGTGTGGCGCGGGTGAGGTCTTCATCGGCGGAGAAGTCTCCGGCGATGACGAGGCCGTCGACGCGCAATTCCAAGAAGGCGGACACCGGGCTTTCTCCTGGGCGGGCCAGATAGCGGGGATCCCCGAGGACCATCCGAAGGTTCTGCTCCCGGAAGATGTTCTGCATGCCGTCGAGCAGCTCCACGAACCAGGGATTGGAGAGGTCGTCCAGCAGCACTCCTACTGTTTGCGTCCGTCCGCTGGCGAGCGAGCGGGCCGCATTGCTGGGCCGGTAGTCGAGTGCGGCTATGGCGGTGGCAACAGCTTCTCTTCTTTGTTCACTCACCTTGGGTGAACCCCTCAGCACCAGGGAAACGAGTGCGCGAGAAACGCCGGCCTCGCGCGCCACATCCTCAATGGTGGCGCGTTTGGCCGCTCCATGCTGGTTCATTTCGCTCCTGGACAAATGGCCTCCTGCCGGCAAGCGTATCGCGGGAAACACAGCGGTTCCGGCCGCCGCCCCATGGGCAACCGCACCGGTTCCACTGCGTGACGCCGGCCGCATGTCTGTCCCGTGGGGGAGGCCCGGCGGCAATGGCTGCGGACGATCGATTCTCAGAGAGATACCGCCTTCTCGCCCGGTACCGTGGGAGGCACGATGATTGGAATGCCTCCGGTGCGGAAGTGCACCTCCAGCTCTTCCAGGGATTGCCCCTTCGTCTCCGGCACGAATTTCGCCACGAAGATCAGGGAAACAATGTTCGCCAGCACGAACACGGTGAACGTGCCGGTTGAGCCCAGGGCGACGACCAGGATCGGGAACAGGAAGGAGATCGCCGCGTTCACGGTCCAGAGTGCGAAYACCGCAATGCCCATCGCGAAGCCGCGGATGGCCAGCGGGAAGATCTCGGAGAGCAGTAGCCACACGCACGTGCCGATGAAGCACTGCACGAAGGCCACGAACAGCATCATCGCCGCCAGAATGGTGTAACTGACGAGGTCCGACTGGGGGAGCGTGAAGACGACGGCGAGGAGTGCCTGCGAAGCCACGACCCCGGAGAAGCCGATGACCAGCATGCGGCGGCGCCCGACGAAGCCCAGGAGCCAGATGCCCAGGACGGTCATCAGCACCGACGTCACACCGACGGCGATGGTTGCCACAAGCGATGCGCTCACCCCGAGGCCGCTGCGCTCGAGGATGGTGGGGGCGTAGTAGTTCACGGTATTGATGCCCGTTGCCTGCTGGGCTGCGGCGAGCCCAATGCCGACCCAGAGGAGCCGGCGCATCCAGGGATTGTTCTTCAGATCGCGCCAGGCGCTGGAGCGCTCGTTCCGGGCGGTATTCGCGGACTCAACGATTTCTTTGTACTCGAAATCGGCTTCCTCAGGGCTGCGGCTGAGGTTGAGGATGCGGCGGCTGTCGTCGAGCCTGTCGCGGATAGCGAACCAGCGCGGCGATTCGGGCAGGGCGAGCATGCCGATCAGGAGTGCGATGGCGGGGATGGAGGCAATACCAAGCATGATGCGCCAGACCTCGGAGTMGTGGATGACGGCGTCGAGGAGTGCGTTGATGGCAAAAGCGAGCATCTGGCCGGTCACGATCATCAGTTCGTTGATGGTGACCATGCGTCCGCGCAGGTGTGCAGGCGCCATTTCTGCAAGGTAGAGGGGGCACGTCACGGCGGCGGCGCCGACGCCAAGACCGAGGATGACGCGGGCCGCCACCATGAACCCGACGGTCGGCGCGATGGCGCAGCCTATCGCTCCGAGGAGGAAGAGCAGCGCACAGACGAGCAGCGTGCCGCGCCGCCCGAGCTTATCGGCGAGCCTGCCGCCGCTCAGCGCGCCCACCGCGGCACCAGGGAAGAGCAGTGCGCTGACGACGGTGGCCTCTTCTACGGGGCTCATGTTCAGGGAGTCCTGCATGTAGAGCAGCGCACCGGAGATGACACCGGTGTCGTAGCCGAACAGGAGTCCGCCGAGTGTGGAGATGACAGTGAGACGGGCGAGATATCCGCGATGTTTCGAGCCCGAGGCGGGCGAGCTTGCTGTGTGCAACGACATTGTTGACTTCCTCGATTCGGCCGACCTGAAGGGCGGACTTTGAATTCGGAGCGTTCTCCGGGAGTGCGCTGGATCACGTGCCTTCTACGTTAGAGCGCTCTAACCCGACAGTCAAGGGTTTGTCTTGACATGCGCTCAAACGGTCGACGGGTGTCCTGGAGGCAGCCGGTTGGGGCAAGTCCGTGCGGGCTCGGCGGCAGGGAGGATGCCGGAAGCCTGGTGCGTGGCGCCGGGGTGGAGCGGGTATTTCTTGAGGCTATTACCTATGAAGCGATTTGTTACTATGTCAGGACAAATCCAGGGAAGGGCGATGAGTCTTATGCGAATCGATGTCAACACAATGGAAGCCGGCACATGACCGGGAACTCCTCACTCCCGGTGTCCCGGGTCCCGGATTCCCGAACCGCACCACCACTCCGCTGGGGGATCATGGGTCCCGGCTGGATTGCGGAGCGCTTTACCGAATCCGTCCAGGCGCACACCTCGCAGATTATCGCCGCAATCGCGTCCCGCTCGCTGGACCGTTCCGAAGCCTTTGCTGGACGGCACGGCATCACCGCTGCCTTCGGCAGCTATGAGGAGCTGGCCGCCGCCGACGTCGACATCGTCTACGTGGCCACGCCGCACAACTTCCACTACGAGGCCGCCCTCATGGCGCTCGACGCCGGCAAGCACGTTCTGGTCGAAAAGCCGATAGGCATCAACCGCGCGCAGGCGGCCGGCATCGCCAGCCGGGCCGCCGACGCCGGCCTGTTCGCCGCCGAAGCCATTTGGACATTTTTCCTGCCCAAGTTCGACGTCATCCGACAAGTGCTCGACTCCGGAATGCTCGGGGACGTTACTACGGTCTTCGCCGAATACGGTGAGCACTTTGACCCCAGCCACCGGATCTTTGACCCGGCTCTGGCGGGCGGCCCGTTGCTGGACCTGGGGACCTATCCGCTCTCGCTCATCACGTCCGTCCTGGGCGAACCGGACCGCCTCCTGGCACTCGGTGAACCGCACGAATCCGGAGTCAATGCCCAGCTGTCGGCCGTCATGTCCTTTGCCGGCGGACGCCAGGCCATGATGAACACCCAATTGCACAACTTCACGCCGACGTCCGCCACCATTGTGGGCACCGAGGCTTCACTGTCAATTGACGGGCCCTTCAACATGCCAGGCAACTTCAGCGTCCACTTCCCGGACGGTACCCGGCTGGCCTACGAGGAGCCGGCCGGAGCGCACTTCGAGGGCCTGCACTTCGAGGCTGCCGCCGTCGCCAGCGCCATTGCGGCGGGGCGGCTGGAGGTTCCGCAGCGGCCGCTCGCCGAATCCATCCGGACCATGGCCGCCGCCGACGCCGTCAGGAACCAGCTCGGCATCGTTTTCCCCGGCGAAGCCATTGGAAGCCGCTGATCCAGGCCCTCCTTATCAGTGCTCGGAGGCCTTCGCGGCCTTGATGGCGGCCTTGGCAGCCTGCTTGCTGGCGCGCACTCTTTTCAGCGACTCGGGGTCCACGATGTCGGCGACGGAAAGAAATGCGCTCTCCTGGCCATAGGGGCCGGCGGCCTCACGCCAGCCTGGCGCCTGCAGGCCGCACTGCTTGCCGAGCAGTGCAAGGAAGATCTTGGCCTTTTGCTCCCCGAAGCCGGGCAAGCCTTTCAACCTGCGCAGCACTTCCTCACCGTCCGGGCCGTCCTGGTTCCAGATGGCAGTTGCGTCCCCATTCCAATCGCCTTGGACGGTCGCGGCGAGGTCCTGGACGCGGCCGGCCATGGAGCTGGGGAAGCGGTGGATGGATGGACGCTCCTTGAAGATCTCAACGAAGCCGGCCGGGTCGTATTCGGCGATTGCGGCAGGGGCCATGGACCCGATGCGCGTCCGGATCTTTTCGGGTCCGGCAAACGCAGACTCCATGGTCACCTGCTGGTCAAGCAGCATGCCAACGAGGAGTGCGAACGCGTCATTGCTGAGCAGTTGGTCGGCGGCGGGGTCGCCCGTGATGTGCAGTTCCATGCGCCCATCCTGCCACCAGCTCCGCGCCACGTCATGGCACCGGCCCGAATCTGCTCCGCCGCGACCAGCGGCATTGCTGACGCTGTGGCCGGTATCCTTGAAAGATGAGTGGCACCGCGCATTCAACCGTCACATTTGATGGCCGCTTCGCCCGGGAGTTCCAGGAGATGGCCATTCCCTGGCGCGCGGAGGAGGCGCCCGAGCCGCACCTTTTGGTGCTCAACGAGCACCTCGGCACTGAGCTGGGCCTCGATCCGGCCTTCCTCCGGAGTCCGGAGGGTCTGCGCCTGTTGACCGGCAACGCCGTCCCTGCCGATGCCAGTCCGGTGGCGCAGGCCTACGCCGGCCACCAGTTTGGCTGGTACGCCCCCCGCCTCGGCGACGGGCGCGCGCTCCTGCTGGGCGAGATCGGGCACGCGGACGGGCAGCTCCGCGACGTCCACCTCAAGGGATCAGGACGCACGCCGTTTGCCCGCAACGGGGACGGCCAGGCGGTGGTCGGTCCCATGCTGCGCGAATACATCGTGAGCGAGTCGATGCACGCGCTGCACATCCCCACGACCCGTTCCCTCGCCGTCGTCGCGACGGGACGTTCGGTGCAGCGCGAAACGCTCCTGCCGGGCGCCATTCTGACCCGGGTAGCCAGCAGCCACCTGCGCGTGGGCAGCTTCCAGTACGCCCGGTCCACGGGCGACATCGGCCTCCTTCGCCGCCTCGCCGACTACGCCCTGACCCGTCACCACCCCGCCGCCGCGGAGGCCGGGAACCGCTATCTAGCACTCTTCCAAGCGGTCATATCCGCCCAGGCTTCGCTGGTGGCCCAGTGGATGCTCGTCGGATTCGTTCACGGGGTCATGAACACCGACAACATGACGATTTCGGGCGAAACGATCGACTACGGGCCGTGTGCCTTCATGGAAGGCTTCGACCCGGCCGCCGTCTATAGTTCGATCGACGAGAGCGGGCGCTACGCCTACCGCAACCAGCCGGTGGTGGCGGAGTGGAATCTTGCCCGGCTCGCGGAGTCGCTTCTGCCCCTGCTCCACGATGACGAGGAGCAGGCGGTGGAGCTCGCGGTGGGAGCCCTCGGCGAGTTCCGCCGGCAGTACAGTGACGCCTGGTCGGCAGGCATGAAGGCCAAGCTGGGGTTCCGTGACGGGCTCGACGACGACGTGGCCTCGGCTCTCGTGGATGAAGTTGTGGCCTTAATGCAGGAGTCACGGGCCGACTACACCTCGTTTTTCCGGCACCTCGGCAATGCCGCCCGCGGCCGTGCCGAAGCCGCGCGGGCCCAGGTCCTGGACACCGCAGCCTTCGATGCCTGGGTAGGGCGCTGGCGTGCCTTGGCGCCGGATGCTGACGCCATGGACCGGGTCAACCCGGTCTACATCCCGCGGAACCACCTGGTGGAGGAGGCCCTGGCGGCCGCTACCGGCGGAAACCTGGATCCGCTGGCACGGCTGCTGGACGCAGTCGCCGCACCTTTCGACGAGCGGTCCGGCCTCGAGCGCTACGCCGCTGCCGCCCCGGAAAGCTTTGGCCCGTACCGAACCTTCTGCGGAACCTGAGGGGAGCTGATCATGGATACCGAATTCGCCGAGGTCATCGATCATGACGTCACCACCATCACCTGCGTTTGCGGCAATACCGTCAGCAGCGAGGGATTGATTCAGGCCAACTCGGAGGGAATGCCCGTACACATTGGCGGAAACGTTCCCGTGCCCGCGGGGCTGGCTACCTGGCCTGAGGACGAGGATCTCTACACCCTGTGCTCCTCTTGCGGCCGCGTTTACCATGACGCCGTCATCGAGGAGACTGGGACCGCGCCCGTTGCTTTCCGGATTGATGTCACCGCTGGGCCGGTTGCCGAGGCGATCCGTGTCCACTGGGACCTCAACACGTAGCCACCTTCGGGGAAACTTCCGTTTCCCGGTCTTTCCCGGACCGGGTACCGTGCCGGGCAAGCCGCCGACCCTTTAACCCTCGTGGCTCGTCGGGATGTCCTGGGCGGCTGCCCATTCGCCCACGTCCCGGCGTTCAATGGCCGCGGCCATCAGATCCGGGAACAGGTCGGGCGTGCAGGCGAAGGCCGGGACGCCAATTCCGGCAAGTGCCCTGGCATGGTCTGAGTCGAACGACGGATGACCGCTGTCGCTTAACGCCAGGAGCGCGATCATGGTCGTCCCCGACCCGACGATCGTGGCCGCCCGTTGCAGCATCTCTTCCGCAATGCCGCCTTCGTAGAGGTCGCTGATGAGCACCAGAATCGTCTCGGTGGGCCGGGTGATCTGGTCCTGGCAGTATGCCAGGGCGCGGTTGATGTCCGTGCCGCCGCCGAGTTGCACACCAAAGAGCACATCAACCGGATCGTCCAACTCGTCCGTCAGGTCGACAACCTCCGTGTCGAAGACCACCAGGCGGGTCCGCACCGACCGCAGCGAGCTGAGCACCGCCCCGAACACGCTGGAGTAGACCACGGACTCGGCCATCGACCCGGACTGGTCGATACACAGGATGATTTCACGCTGGACCTCGGTGCTGCGCCGGGTGTGCCCGACCAGACGCTCGGGCACGATCGTCCGGTATGCGGGCTGGTAGTGCCTAAGATTTGCGGCGATAGTTCTGTTCCAGTCAATGTCCCGATGCCGGGTCCGTCGTGTCCGTGCCGCCCGGTTCAATGCTCCGGAGAGCGCCTGTATCGTCTTGGAGCGCAGACGGTCCTCAAGCTCGTTCGTCACCTGACGGATGACTGTCCTGGCGGTCTCGCGTGACTGCTCGGGGATGACACGGCCGAGGCCGACGAGCGTGCTCACCAGCCCGACGTCGGGCTGCACGGTTCGCAGCATCTCCGGCTCGAGGAGCAATTGCCGAAGGCCGAGCCGGTCCATGGCGTCGGCCTGCATCACCTGGACCACCGTGGACGGGAAATAGCCCCGGATGTCGCCGAGCCAGCGGGCAACGCGAGGGCTGGACGCGCCCAGACCCCCGCGGCCCTTCTTTTCTTCGGCTCCGTACAAGTCCTCCAGGGCCCGGTCGCGCCGGGCGTCAGCGGTGGAGAGGACGACGCTGTGTCCCTCCGCTGTGGTGACGCCGTCGGCCTCATGGCCGCCGAGCACAAGGCGCCAGCGGCCCAACCGGCCGCGGTCGTCGGTATCTGCGTCGGTCACGCGATCGCCTCCCATCCGAGGTACCTGGCCATCGTCCGGACCGCGGGGCCCGCGGCGGTCAGGTCCAGGTCGGTCTGGCTGACGATGCCCACTTTGTCGCCAATGCGGCTGACTTGCTCTCCGATCTCGCGCCGCTCCGGCCGGCTGAATGCTGAAAATGTCCTGCGCAGGAGCGGCAGGACGTCGTCGAAGATGGCGTCGTCCACCCCGGCGACCCAGTCGTCCACGATCTGCAGGAGCCGCCGATCATGAATCAGCAGTGTTGCGTCTCCGGAGATGAGGCCGTCCAGCCAAGCGGCGGCTTGCCGTGAGGGAGTGGCGATCGAGAGCCGCCGGCTCAGCGTCGCCGCGACGTCGTTCCCGTCGACCAGGCCTGCGTCCAGAAGGAGCCTCGTGGCCCGACCTGCCACCGAGCCGTGGATGCCGTCCGAGCCTGCGACGGCGGCAAGCGCCCGGTGCCAGTCGTCCGGTGGCAGGTCGGGCAGCAAAATGAGGCCTTGTTGGGCCGAATCGACGGCGCGTCGCATGGTGTCGGCGGCCTCGTCGTCCAGCCCGGCGCAGGCAGTGGGCAGCCCCACGCACGCCCGCACAACCGTCGTGTCAAGAATCTTCCGTACGCCCGTGACGTTCACGCCGCGCACGTTGCCGTACCGGCAGGTCCGGGCAAGGGGGGCGATGGTTTCCAGCAGCGGCGCGACGTCTTGTTGCAAGGCGGTGCGCTCGGCAAGGACCGACACCACGCCGCCGATGCCGTCCGGCAGGTCAGCGAGCAGGCAGCTTGCGAGCAGTTCGCTGAGCGCCGTCAGGCTGCCTGCGTCCTGGGCGCGTTCGGCCACGCAGTTCGCGGCAGCGGAGGCGACCGTAGTGCCGTAGCGGCTGGCTTCCACCACGGCCACCGTTAGCTCCGGCTCCCAGTTCAGTGTCCACACCTCCTTGAACGTGCCCGTCGTCCGGCCGGATTCGCTCTGTGTGCCCCAATGCACTCCAAGCAGCGCCAGCCGGTGCAGCAGAACCGAGCGGGCCAGCTGGTTTGGCTTGCGCAGGTCAAGGGTAAGGACCTCTTCCATGGCGCTCGGTTTCCACCGGAGCTTGCGTTGAGTGGCTGCCAGATCGGCGGCCAGGGGGACTGTGGGCGCAGACTCCGGTACATTCCCCAGCTCGAGCCCAACGGTGAGTTCACGGTGGACCAGGGCCAGCGGCAGAGGTGAACCGT
>NZ_JBFTZL010000028.1:0-28390 GCF_056406825.1 Arthrobacter sp. P1_A5
GTCACGTACCGCCCATCCGGGGTTCCGGAACGGGCGGTACGTGACCCCGCGTTTTTGTTGGGCGTTTTTCGATCGGCGTTCAGTCAAGTGGCTGGGGCGCGGTGATGCGGACTCTCGGCGTCGACCTCGCTGCCGCCGCGAAGAAGACGGCAGCGGCCGTCATCGAATGGGATCACGGCGCGGCGCGCCTGGCGCATCTGTCGTTGGACGTGGGCGACGAGGAGATCCTCCGCCTCTTCGGCACCAGCGCCATGACGGGGATCGATTCCCCGCTGGGCTGGCCGGACGCGTTTCTTCCCTTCATCGCCGGGCACCTGAGCTTTGAACCACATCCAGTGCTGGACCATGACGGGATCGAGGGCCGCCGGCTGCTCGCCTACCGCGACACCGACCGTTTCGTCACCGGCAGCACCGGCCTGATCCCGCTCAGCGTCTCCGCGGACCGGCTGGCCCACCCGGCGATGCGTTGCGCGGTGATCCAGGCGAAGATCGCAAAGGAGTACGGGCCGCAGGCCAGGGACGGCAGCGGCCGGCTTGCCGAGGTGTACCCGGCGGCGTCGCTGAAACTCTGGGGGATCCATGCCCGCGGCTACAAGGGGCGCGGGGCGCCGGAGGCGGAAAAGCTGTCCTCAGCGGTGGCGGATCTGGCCGTGAAGGCGCCGTGGCTGGACCTGGCGGAGTACCGGGCCGATCTTGCGGCGTCCGATGACATGTTCGATGCCCTCATCGCCGCCCTGTCCGCGCGGGCCGTCGCCGTCGGCGCGACGCTGCGGCCCGGGCCCGGGCACGCCGCGGCTGCCTTGACCGAAGGCTGGATCCATCTGCCCCGGGGCGGGCTGCAGGAGCTCCCGGGCTAGCCCGGCGGGCACTGCTCAAATCCGCAGCGACCAGCTGCTGA
Organism: Arthrobacter sp. P1_A5; assembly: GCF_056406825.1. Taxonomy (NCBI): domain Bacteria; kingdom Bacillati; phylum Actinomycetota; class Actinomycetes; order Micrococcales; family Micrococcaceae; genus Arthrobacter; species Arthrobacter sp. P1_A5. The sequence goes on from NZ_JBFTZL010000028.1 coordinate 899, forward strand.
TCTCCGCCGGGTCCTCACCGTACTGCCGGGTGTGGTCGCGGGCCCGCATGCGGCTGTCCTGCAGGGACTGGCGCAGCAGCGAGTGCCTCCCGGCCAGTCCGGGGACCCGGTCGATCGCGTCAATTGCCAGCTGGAAGCGGTCGATTCCGTTCAGCATGGCCATGTCGAAGGGGGTCGTGGTGGTGCCTTCCTCCTTGTAGCCGCGAACATGCAGGCCCTCCCGGTTGGTGCGCCGGTAGGTGAGCCGGTGGATCAGCGCAGGGTAGCCGTGATAGGCGAAGATCACCGGTTTGTCCGCCGTGAAGATGCCGTCGAAGTCCCGGGCCGTCAGCCCGTGCGGGTGCTCGCTGGCGTCCTGGAGCCGCATGAGGTCCACGACGTTGACCACCCGCACTTTCAGCCCGGGCGCCCCCTGCTTCAGGAGCTCGGCCGCGGCGACGGTTTCGACCGTGGGGACGTCGCCGGCGCAGGCAAGGACGACGTCGGGCTCCTCACCGGCGACTTCGGAGCCGGCGAACTCCCAGATGCCCAGGCCCCGGCGGCAATGGTGCGAGGCCGCGTCAGGCCCGAGCCAGGTTGGCGAGGGCTGCTTGCCGCTGACCACGATGTTGACGTAGTCGCGGGAGGCCAGGCAATGCTCCATCACGGCCAGAAGCGTGTTGGCGTCCGGGGGCAGGTAGACCCGGATGATTTCGGCCTTCTTGTTCACGGCGTGGTCGATGAAGCCGGGATCCTGGTGCGAAAAGCCGTTGTGGTCCTGCTGCCACACGTGGGAGGACAAGAGGTAGTTCAGTGAGGCCACGGGCTGGCGCCACGGCAGCTGCCGGTGGACTTTGAGCCATTTGGCGTGCTGGTTGAACATCGAATCGATGATGTGAATGAACGCCTCGTAGCAGTTGAACACCCCGTGCCGTCCCGTCAGCAGATATCCCTCCAGCCAGCCCTGGCAGAGGTGTTCGCTGAGGACTTCCATTACCCGCCCGGCGCGGGCAATATGCTCATCCAGCGCATCAATCCTGTACTGCCAGACCTTGTCGGTGGCCTCGTAGACGCCCTGCAGCCGGTTCGATGCCGTCTCGTCGGGGCCGAAGAGCCGGAAGGTCTCGGGGTTCAGCGCAATGACGTCGCGCAGCCAGGGGCCGAGCGTCACCATGGGGCTGATCCTTTCGATGCCGGGCTCGGCGACGTCGACGGCGTGCCGGCGGTAGTCCGGCAGGTTGAGCGGGCGCAGCAGGATCCCGCCGTTGGCATGGGGGGTTGCGCTCATCCGCAGCGCACCGGCCGGGGCGTTCCTGGCCGTCTCCGGCCTCAGGCGTCCGCGATCGTCGAAGAGTTCCGCCGGCCGGTAGGACTCGAGCCACTGCTGCAGCTGGCTCAGGTGCCCAGGATTGGTGCGGACCTCGTTCAGCGGAACCTGGTGGCTGCGCCAGGTGCCCTCCACCTGCTCCCCGTCCACCGTCTTGGGCCCGGTCCAGCCCTTGGGCGAACGGAGCACGATCATGGGCCACTGCGCAGCACCGTCCTGCGCAGTGCCGTCCTGCGCAGTGCCGCTGCGGTGGCGCTGCTGGATGGTCCGGATCCCGGCCAGGCAGGCGTCCAGTGCGGCCGCGAAATCCCGGTGCGCCGCGGCTGTGTCGGCCGGATCGGCCACGGTGACGAAATGGGGGACGTGCCCGTAGCCGCGCAGCAGCTGTTCCAGCTGGGCCTCGGGCATACGGGCCAAAATCGTGGGGTTGGCGATCTTGTAACCGTTGAGGTGCAGGATGGGCAGCACAGCGCCGTCGGCCGCCGGGTTAAGGAAGTTGTGCGAATGCCAGCTGGCAGCCAGCGGCCCGGTCTCGGCTTCGCCGTCACCGATGACGACGGCCGTGATCAGGTCCGGGTTGTCGAAGACAGACCCATACGCGTGTGCCAGCGAGTAGCCGAGCTCGCCGCCTTCGCTGATCGAACCGGGGGTCTCCGGGGCGGCGTGGCTTGGAATGCCGCCGGGGTAGGAGAACTGCCTGAACAGCTCGGACAGGCCGGCTTCGTCGTTACCAACGTGGCCGTAAATTTCCGAATAGGTCCCCTCCAGCCAGGCGTTGGCGACCACCGCGGGGCCGCCATGGCCGGGACCGGCGATGAAGAGCATCTGCTGGCTGTCCCGGCGGATAGCCCGGTTCAGGTGGGCATAGACAAAATTCAGTCCGGGTGTGGTCCCCCAGTGACCAAGGAGCCTGGACTTCGTGTGTTCCGCGCGGAGGGGTTCGCGCAGCAGCGGATTGGACCGGAGGTAGATTTGCCCCACCGAGACGTAGTTCGCCGCCCGCCACCAGCGGTCCACCAGGTCCAGGGCCGCGGTGTCCAGGATCCCTGGGTCCAGGACCGCATTGTCCAGGGACGGGCCCTCGGCCGGCATCTGTGCGCGGGTGGTTCCATTCACGTCACTGCTCACTGGGATCCTCGCCTCGTGGGTCCTGCGTCGGCACATTTGGTCCATCGCAACACGTTCGGCGGACGGGGCACAACCCCGGTCCGTCACCGGCCGCCGGCAACTTGCCCCGCAAGTGCCAGCAGGTAGTGTGTCATCCAGAATGTTCACGCTGACGATCAATCAAACCGACAGCCGGCGCGACGGCGACCGCGTGCCGCAGCTCCTCAAGGACCTGCGGCACATTCCGGCGCGCCTTGATTTCGATCGTTCCGTTGAGGATGAGGTCCAAGGGATCCTGGACTGTCCGCATCAGACGGTGGAAGCGGCCATGATCGCCCTGCGCAGCGGCAGCTGGTACGTGGGCATTGGCGTGGGCCCGGTCAATGAACCCCTGCCGAACCAAATCAAGGACGCCTCCGGGCACGGGCTGATCTACGCCCGGCGCGCGGTGGATCGTCTCCGGAACCACAAGGACCGCGTCCGGGTGGCCGTGGAGGGCCCGCTGGCCGATCTTGCCGCAGAGGCGGAAGCCGTGCTGCGCCTCCTGGGCCACATTGTGCACGACCGCAGCCAGGCGGAATGGCGGGTACTGGACCTGCTCACCCCGGGGGTTCGGGGTCAGCAGAAGACGGTCGCAGAGGAACTCGGGATCACCACCCAGGCCGTGAGCAAAGCCGTGGCCCGGTCCCAGTGGAACGAAGAGCACGCGGCCCGGCCCGCTGCGGCGCGGCTCCTGAGCCTCATCCTCGACGTCCGCTAGCCGTCCCGGCCCCTCCTCGGAACCGCCCGACCGTTTGCCGCGCCTTTGAGGCCTTAGAGGAGGCTGCGAAGCACGTGCGCGGCGCCGTCGTCGTAGACCGATTTCGTCACTTCGTCAGCGGCGGCAATCACCTCAACGGGGGCCTGGCCCATGGCCACGCCGCGGCGCGCCCAGGTCAGCATCTCGATGTCATTGCGGCCGTCGCCGACGGCGACAGTACGGTGCGTTTCGATGCTGAGCCGGTCGCGGAGCTGTTCCAGTGCGCTGGCCTTCGTGACACCGGCAGCGGCGATGTCCAGCCACGCCGTCCAGCCCACCGAATACGTGACGCCGGCGAGCCCGATGTGGCGGATCGCGGTGTTGAATTCTTCGGGCGTATTCTCCGAGCTGAAGACCACCACGCGCACGGCGGTAGCCTCCAGCATGGTCTGGAAGTCGACGCCGACCGCTTCGACGCCGAAGCTGGCGTCCTGGAAGCGTTCTGTGGACAGGAAGTTGCCGTCCCCGTCCTCGAGCGCGTACTTGGCAGAGGGCAACCGCTTGCGCAGCGCGCGAAGGACCGGCCCGGGGTCAAACGTTGCCTTGTGGAGGATTTCGTAGCCCTCGGTCAGTCCGGAGTCGACGCGCAGGATCACACCGCCGTTGGAGCACACGGCGTAACCGTTCTCGATCCCGATATGTTCGATGACGGGCAATGTGGCGTTGAGGGAGCGGCCGGTCGCGATCATGACGTGGTGGCCTGCGGCCACCACGGCCTGGGCGGCCTCGCGGACAGGAACCGACATATGCCCGTCGTGGTCCACAAGGGTGCCATCGACGTCCAGGGCGATCAGCATCTTGTCGCCGGCTCGGTTCCGGGAGTTTCCCACCCGGGCCGCGCTGGCCGGGGCCGCCGTGTTCTGGTCTGTCATGTTCTGGTCTGTCATGTTCTGGTGTGTGGTGCGCCGGTCATCGTTGCCGGCGACTGAGGATTCAGTCATTGTTGTCATCTCACAAGTAGAGCAGAGACCCCCGACTGCCGCTAGGACACACGCCACAGCAAGGCGTGAACTTGCGGTAAACACCCACATAATGTCCTTGTTGTGGGCGTTTACCCGGCGGCCATCGGAGGCCTGGCTGGGGTCGGGACCGGGGTTAGAGGACGGGGAAAACCGTCATGCCGCCGAGGTACTTCTGCAGGGCGGCGGGGACGTTGACGGAGCCGTCGGGGTTCTGGTGGTGCTCCAGGATGGCGACGATCCAGCGGGTGGTGGCCAGGGTGCCGTTGAGCGTGGCGACCGCCCGCGTGCCCTTGGGCGCGCCGTCCTCGTTCAGAACCCGTGCCCGGATGTTCAGCCGGCGCGCCTGGAACGTGGTGCAGTTCGACGTCGAGGTCAGCTCCCGGTATGCGCCCTGGGTGGGGACCCAGGCCTCACAGTCAAACTTCCGGGCCGCGGAATTGCCCAGATCGCCGGCGGCGGTGTCAATGACGCGGTACGGGAGCTCGCACTTGGCCAGCATCTCCTCTTCCCATGCCAGCAGGCGGGCGTGCTCGGCGGCAGCGTCCTCAACCGTGGTGTAGATGAACATCTCCACCTTGTTGAACTGGTGGACCCGGATGATGCCGCGGGTGTCCTTGCCGTGCGAGCCCGCCTCGCGCCGGTAGCACGAGCTCTGGCCGGCATAGCGGATGGGGCCGGCCGAAAGGTCCAGGATCTCGTCGGCGTGGTAGCCGGCGAGGGCCACCTCCGAGGTGCCCACGAGGTACAGGTCGTCTTCGGCGAGACGGTAGATCTCGGCGTCGTGCTTGACGTCAAAGCCGGTGCCCTGCATGGTTTCCGGGCGGACCAGGGTGGGCGTGATCATGGGGACGAACCCGGCGTCGATCGCCTGTTCCATGGCCATCTGGAGCAGCGCCATTTCAAGCCGGGCGCCGACGCCGCGCAGGAAGTAGAAGCGTGAACCGGAAACCTTCGCCCCGCGTTCCATGTCGATGGCCCCGATCAGCTCGCCGATCTCCAGGTGGTCCTTCGGCTCGAAGTCGGGGAATTCGCGCGGCGCGCCCACCGTCTTGACCACAATGTAGTCGTCCTCACCGCCGGCCGGGACGCCGTCCTCGATCAGGTTGGGGATGGTCCGGAGGAGTTCGTCCTGGGCGGCCTGGACGAGATCGGCCTCGGCCGATGCCGCTTTGACGGAGGCCGCCAGAGCCTTGACCTCGGCGAGGAGGACCTGCTTTTCCTCGCCCTTGGCCTGCGCGACCTTCTTCCCGTACGCATTCTGCTCGGCCCGCAGGTTCTCGAACCGGATCAGGGCTGCCCGCCGGGCCGAGTCCCCAGCGATGATCGCGTCCACCGCGGATTCGTCGGCGCCCCGGGCGCGCTGGCTGGCACGGAACTTGTCCGGATTTTCGCTGAGGTCTTTTACGTCGATCACCAGACAAGAGTATCCAATCCGGTCACGGTTGCCCGGCAAGCCGGCCTGCATGCGCTGGCGGGATACTGTTGGATCACAATGCGCGACTGGCTGCTCTACCTCGTCATCGCTGGGGCCCTGGTCTTTGCCGTCTCCAGCTGGTGGGGGGTGCGCCGGCTGAAGGCCAAGCACACCCGCAGTGCCGTGTGGGAGGAAACCCACAGCCCGGGCCCGGGCCGCCAGAAGGTGGCCGTGGTCCTGAACCCCATCAAGGCCAAGTCTGCCGAGGCCCGTGGCCTGATTGAGGCAGCGTGCGCGGCGGCCGGCTGGCCGGCGCCCCGCGTCTTTGAAACCACCGCAGAGGACCCCGGCTTCTCGCAGGCGCGGGCTGCGGTGGCCTACGGGGCCGACGTCGTCCTGGCCGGCGGCGGCGACGGTACCGTGCGTGTAGTGGCGGAGGTCCTCGCCGGGACGGACACCGCCATGGGCGTGATCCCGCTGGGCACCGCAAACCTCCTGGCCCGCAATGTGCATCTGGAGGTCAACGACCTGCCCGGCAACGTGCAGGCCGCCCTGTTCGGGGACCAGCGGTTCATCGATACGGCGCGGCTCACCCTGGAAAATTCGCTCACCGGGGAGTCAGCGCAACACACGTTCCTGGTGATTGCAGGCATCGGCATGGACGCCGAAGTAGTCAGCGACACCCTTGACGGCCTGAAGAGGGCGGTGGGCTGGCTGGCGTACACGGAAGCCGGGGCCCGGCACCTTCTGGGGCGCCGCAAGAAGGTCTCCATCGCGCTGGATGGCCAGCCTGAGCAGGCCCGGAAGATCCGCAGCGTCCTGTTCGCGAACTGCGGCCTGATCCCCGGGGGAATCGACTTCATCCCGCAGGCCATGATCGATGACGGGATGCTGGACGTGGTGGTGATGAGCCCGCGCAGTGCGATCGGCTGGCTGGCCATGTACACAAAGATCGTCCTGAAGCACAAGAAGGACCTGCCGGTCATGACCTATTACCGGTGCGGCAAGATCACTATCCGGTGCCCGGAACCGATGCCCACCCAGGTCGACGGCGATCCTTCCGGCGAGGCCACGATGGTCACCGTCGAGGTGGACCCGGGATCCCTGCTGGTGAGGGTCAAGGACGGCACCGAAGGCCGCTAGGCCGACGGCGGCTGGAGCGCGCCACTGCAGCGCGCCAGGAGCGAGGGACTAGGCGCTGGCGGCCTTCTTGGCCTCTGCCGCCTTCTTCGCCTCGGCCGCAGCCTTGGCGGCCCGGGCTTCGGACTGCTCACGGATCATTGCCTGCTCCTCTTCGAAGCGCAGGCGGTCCGCGCGGTCGGCGTCGTCGCCGTCCCAGTCCTGATTTTCAGCTGTCGGCTTGGGATTGACAATCATTCCCTGGCCGTCATTTTCTGTGCTGGTGCCTGACATGACCCGCTCCCTCCCGTAGGGGAATTCCCCAATATGGATCAGGCAAGCATACGCACAGTTGGGAGGGGGTGGAAGTGCGCCATATGGCATTCGCCTACGCTCTGGGCGAAGCCCCCGGGGTATATTCCGGCACAGCAGATGCGCCGCCCAGTATGTCTTTCACCCACGCATGCGCGGCGCGGAATGCCTGGTCGGAGGTATGCGGCGCGACGCTGGTCCGGTGGCCGTCGGCACGCTGGTAGGACCCGAGGAAGCGGGTGGCCGGGCTGATCCGGTGAAGACCCGCGAGCGCGTCGGCCACCCGGGCGTCGGCGACATGGCCGTCGGCGTCAATGCTGAAGAAATAGTGGCCCAGGTACTGCCCGGTGGGCCGGGATTCGATCCGGCTCAGGTTCACGCCGCGGGTGGCGAACTGGTCCAGGATCTCCATCAGCGCACCCGGCCGGTCTTCGGGCAGCGGCACCACGACAGTGGTCTTGTCGGCTCCGGTGGGGGCCGGCAGTTCACCCGGGCGGCCCACCAGCACGAACCGGGTGACGGCTCCGGGGTTGTCGCCGATGTTTTCCGCCAGCACCATCAGGCCCGGCTGTTCGGTGGCCACGATCGGGGCGCAGATCGCGGCGTCGTAGTGGGCGCCGTCACCATCCAGCAAGCCCATGGCGGCAGCGGCGGTGGAAGAACCGGGGATGTATTCAGCATTGGGAATATTGGCGTCCACCCAGAGCCTGCACTGGGCCCAGGCATGGCCGTGGGTGGAGACACGCCGGATGTCCCCGAGCGCCACGCCGGGCCTGGCCACCAGGACGAAGCTGATGGGCACCAGGGCCTCCCGGAGGATCCTGAGTTCCTGGCCGGTGGCGATGGCGTCGAGGGTGGCGGTGACCCCGCCCTCGACCGAGTTTTCGATCGGTACCATGGCCGCATCGGCGGAGCCGTCCCGCACCTTGTCCAGCGCCGTGTTCACATTCGAGGACGGGATGCGGATGGCCTCCGCCGCGTCCGGGACCTGCATCAGGGCCGCTTCGGTGAAGGTGCCCTCGGGTCCGAGGAATGTGTAGGTGAGCGTCGGTGCGGGCATCAGTTCTTCCTTCTTCAGTTACAGGACAACCGGTTTGAGGCCGTTGTCGGACACCAGCGGCATGCCGGTCTCAACCCACTGGTCCATGCCGCCGGCCACATTCACGGCGGAATATCCCATTCCGACCAGCCACTGGGTGGCCCGGAAGGAGCGGCCGCCGGTGCGGCAGATGACGTAGACGTCCTCGTCCGGGTCCAGCTCCTCAATCCGGGAGGGCAACTGGTMCATGGGAATGTGCAGGGCACCCTCGGCGTGGCCCGCAGCCCACTCATAGTCCTCGCGGACGTCCACGATCTTGGCACCATCGGGGATGCCAGACACGCTTACGCTCTGGAAGTCGCTCATGTTGACCCTTTCCGCAGAATTCAAGCTCCGATCCCAGCGTATCCCCCGCCGCTGGCACCGCACGCCCGCTGGCGGCACGTTACGCTTCTGGGGACCGCAAAGGAGACCTCATGGCTGCCGAACACCCCGCGGAGCGGCCGGTCCGCGGCCCGCGCCACGGGACATGCCCCGCCTTGGCCGCGAGCGCTGGGCATGATGCAAATGTGTCCTTCCGCCGGTCCCAGGAATGGGCATGTCCCCCGGGTAGCCGGCCCGCGCGGCCCCAGGTACGGCCGGAGTCCCGCCTCCTTGGCTGAAATCCACGAACTCTCCGCCGTCGAGCTCCGCGATGCGCTCCGTTCCGGGGAGCTGTCCGCCAGGGCCGCCGCCGATCATTTCCTGGACCGGATCGAAGCCCAGAACCCGCACCTCGGTGCTTTCATCACGGTCACCGCGGAACAGGCGCGGAAAGACGCCAGGGCAGCTGACCGGCGCTACGCCCTCCGGAGCCGCAACGGCGGCGCCTTGGTCCCGCTGCATGGAATGCCGGTCGCCTTCAAGGACCTGACGGATGTGGCAGGGGTCGTCACCACGCATGGAAGTGCGGCCCTGGAACGCAAGCCGGCCCTGGCCGACGGCGCAGTTCCCGCCGCGCTCAAGGCCGCCGGGGTCCTCTCGCTGGGCAAGACACAGGTCCCGGAGTTCGGCCTGACCGCCTACAGCGAGAACCGGATCGCCCCGCCGTCGCGCAATCCGTATGCACTCAGCCGCAGTTCGGGCGGCTCCTCGGGCGGCAGCGCTGCCGCGGTGGCCGCGGGGCTGTTGCCGTTCGCCCCAGGGTCCGACGGCGGCGGCTCCGTGCGGATCCCTGCCGCGGCATGCGGGCTGGTCGGGTTGAAGCCCGGACGTGGGCTGGTGCCGGCCGGGGAAAGCTCGGGCGATCCCGCGCAGCTCGTGGTTGCCGGACCGCTCGCCCGCTCCGCCGCCGACGCCGCGCTGCTGCTGGATGCCCTGGTGCCGGGCCCGGACTATCAGGGTGCGGGCGGACAGGGTGCGGGCGGTCCGGGCATGGGCGGCCGGGCGCACGCCAGCTACCTCGAGCTGACCGCCAGGGAGCCCCGACCGCTGAGGATCGGCATCAGTCTCGACAGCCCGTGGCAAGCGAAGTTTCCCTTCATCCCAGACAGTGAGGCGCTCGACGCACTCGCGGACGGCATCTCGCGGCTGGAGGCGGCGGGGCACGAGGCCATGGAAGCCCCGATTCGCTACGACAACCGCTACCCGGATGCTTTCACCACAGCCTGGACGGCCGGCATTGGCAGCGCGCGCATCTCGCCGCAGCGCGAGGCGCTCCTGACGCCGCTCACCAGGACCTTCCGCCGGCGGGCACAGCAGCGCAGTGCAGCCAAACTCAACGAATCCCTCGGGTTCCTCCGGCAGTTCCAGCAGGACACGATTGTCCAGTACGCCCAATGGGACCTCATAGTGACGCCGGCCCTGGCGCAGACACCCCGCCCCGTGGGCTGGTTCACGGGCGCGACCCACGGCGGAGGCTACTGGCCGGCCGCGGAATGGGCGGGCGACGCCGACGGCGACTACCGCAAGCAGTGCGAGTACGCGCCGTGGTCATCCATGGTCAACGTCTGCGGGCTGCCGGCCATCAGCATCCCGGTGCACTGGACCGACGGCGCTCCTGGTTCCGGCCTGCCGATGGGCATCCAGCTGATCGGGCCGATGGGCTCCGAGGGGCTCCTGCTGCAGGTGGCCGCCCAATTGGGCTTCTAGCCGCGGACCCGGCACTCACCGGGGACATGCCCACTCCTGACCCCGCGCAGGGGACATGCCCGGAACTCACATCGGGCGCCGGACATGTCCGCCCTCCACCAGTCGGGAGATGCCCATTCCGCACGACGCGTATCGGACCCGCCCGCCCCTCACGCCGCGCAATGGACATGCCCAGTGCTCATCACCGACATGTCCGCCCGCGGCCTGGGCGGGTGGACATAATGCCATCTTGTCCACGCCCGGGCTCCACAAATGGACATGTCCCCCGGTGAGGCCCCGGAACTCAACCAACACACGCACGCCCGGGCCAAGAGTGGGCATGTCCCTAACTGGCATCTAGGAACTCAGCCAACACACACCCCCGGGCACCAAGAACGGGCATGTCCCCCGGCGAGGCACTGGAAACCAGCCACCCCAAGCCCCCAGCCACCCCAAGCCCGCGGCCGCCGTCGGACCTCCCCCTCCCCCAAATGGACGCTGACGGCGGCAGGCGGCTATCGTTCACTCAAACCCGACCAGGCCGCGAAAGAGGATCGATGAAGATCACCGGTGCAGTACTTGAGGAAATCGGCCGCTCCCGCCCCTTCGCGGAGTCCAGGCCGATCAGCATCTCCGAGCTGGAACTGGCGGCTCCCGGGCCCACCGAGATCCTTGTCCGGATGGAGGCCGCCGGAATCTGCCACTCGGACCTGAGCGTCGTCGACGGCAACAGGGTCCGGCCGGTACCCATGCTGCTGGGCCACGAGGCCGCGGGCCGCATCGTGACGGTCGGTTCCGGCGTCACGGACCTGCAGCCCGGCCAGCGGGTGGTCATGTCCTTCCTGCCCCGCTGCGAGCACTGCGCGAACTGCGCCGAGGACGGCCGGCTGCCCTGCACGGCAGGGTCCAAGAGCAACAACGACGGGACCCTGCTGCACGGATCCCGGCTCCTGAGCCGCGACGGCGAGCCCGTCCACCACCACCTGGGCGTCTCAGGCTTCGCCACCCACGCCGTCGTGGACCGCGCTTCCGCCGTGCCGGTGGACGACGACATCCCCGCGGACATTGCGGCAGTGCTGGGCTGCGCCGTGCTGACCGGCGGCGGCGCGGTGCTCAACGCGGCCCGGCCCCGCCCGCAGGACAGCATCATGATCGTCGGCCTCGGCGGGGTGGGGATGGCAGCGCTCATCACCGCCGTCTCGCAAGGAATCTCGCGGATCATCGCCGTGGACACGCTGGAGCAGAAACTCGATCACGCCCGCCGCCTCGGCGCCCACGAGACATACACCCCGCAGCAGGTCCTCGACGCCGGGGTCAAAGCCAGGTTCGTGATCGAGTGCGCGGGAAATCCCCGCGCGTTCGAGACCGCTTTTGCCGCCACCTCCCCCGGCGGCACCACCGTCACGGCCGGACTGCCCTCCCCCGAGGCCCGCGCCCAGCTGGCACCGCTGACCGTCACCGCCGAAGCCCGGACGATCGTGGGCAGCTACCTGGGCTCCGCCGTCCCGTCGCGCGACATCCCGAAATACGCCCAGTTGTGGCGGGACGGGAAACTGCCCGTCGAGGAGCTGATCTCGGACCGCATCGCCCTGGCCGATATCAACCGGGCCATGGACCAGCTGGCAGACGGCCACGCCATCCGGCAGATCATTATGTTCGACGCCGGCGAGCCCGCCGGCAAGCCCGTCTAGGACACGACCGCCCAGCCCGGAACGCCCGCGAAACCGGCGGAAAGAGAGGCGAAAGAGAGGCAAAACACCATCCGGGCTGCTTGCCTCGGGCCTGCTCGAATGTGACAATCGCGCGTCACAATGTCACCATTAAGTAAATGAGCACAACTCATTTATCCAATCCCCCCGCTATAACGCCGGGCGATCCCTCGTTACGTCCCCCCACCAAAACACCGGGCGACACCTCGTTTTTTGGCCACCCAAAGATGCTGGCCAGCCTTTTCTCCGTAGAGATGTGGGAGCGCTTCTCCTTCTACGGAATGCAGGGGATCCTCCTTTACTACATGTACTTCACGGCTGCCCAGGGCGGCCTTGAGATCCCACAAGCTTTGGCGGCCGGCCTCGTCGGCGCCTACGGTGGCGGCGTCTACCTCTCCACAATCCTCGGCGCCTGGCTCGCGGACCGGCTCTTCGGGTCCGAGCGGGTGCTGTTCGGCGCGGCCGTCCTGATCATGGCCGGCCACATCGGGCTGGCACTCGTGCCCGGTATACCCGGCCTGATCGCCGGACTGGTGCTGGTGGGCGTCGGCTCCGGCGGTCTGAAGGCCAATGCCACCGCCCTCGTCGGCAGCCTGTATGGGGAGAAGGACGAACGCCGCGACGCCGGGTTCTCCATCTTCTACATGGGCATCAACGCCGGTGCGCTGATCGGCCCGCTGGTCACCGGCTGGCTGCAGGAAAGCCAGGGCTTCCACTGGGGCTTCGGCGCCGCCGCCGTCGGCATGGCCATTGGCCTTGTCATCTACTCGCTGGGCCGCAAGAAGCTGCCCGAAGAAGCACACCGGGTACCGAACCCGCTCCCGGCCGCCCAGCGCACCCGCTACGGCCTCGTCTTCGCCGGCATCGCCCTGATCATCGCCGTGCTGCTCGTGACCGGCACGGTGAACGCCGAAAACCTGGCCATGTCCATGGCCTACGCCGCAATCGGCGCGTCGGTGCTGTACTTCGCGCTGATCTTCAGCAGCAAGAAGGTCACCCCCACCGAGCGCGGACGGGTCGCAGCATTCATCCCGCTGTACATCGCCTCCGCCGCGTTCTGGGCCCTGTTCCAGCAGCAGTTCACCTTCATCGCCGTGTACTCGGAGGAGAAGCTGGACCGGAACCTGTTCGGCTGGGAAATGCCTGCCGCCTGGGTCCAGTCCATCAACCCGGTGTTCATCATCATTTTCGCCGGCATCATGGCCGCCCTCTGGACCCGGCTCGGCCGCAAGCAGCCCGGTTCGGCCCTGAAGTTCTCGATCGGCCTGTTCGTGATGGGCCTTGCGTTCCTGGCCTTCATTCCGCTGGCCGGCGGTGGCAAGACCCCTCTGCTGGCCCTGGTCGGAATCCTGCTTCTGTTCACGCTTGCAGAGCTGTTCCTCTCCCCCATCGGCCTGTCTGTGACCACCAAGCTGGCGCCGAAGGCCTTCCACACCCAGATGGTGGCACTGTTCTTCCTGTCCGTGTCCCTGGGCACCACCCTGGCCGGTATCCTGTCCGGTCTGTACAACCCGCAGGACGAGCTGCCCTACTTCATCGGCATCGGCGGAACCGCAATGCTGCTGGCCGTGGGCCTGGCGGTCGCCTCCCCGGCGATCAAGAAGCTCATGGGCGGCGTACGCTGACCCGATGAGCACCGCACATCGCGTTCCGGTTGCTTCGCGCGTCTACACCCCCGCCCCCGGCGAGGCGTCCGACGTCGAACTCATGCCGGCAGGCGATGTCACCGACGGCGTGGTGCGGGTTGGCGGAACCATCCGCCGCCCGCACCAGCCGCAATCCCTCGCCGTCGCCGAGTACCTCGACTGGCTGGACGACGCCGGTTTTGACGGCTCCCCCCGCTTCCTCGGCCGCGACCCGCAGGGCCGGGACGTCCTGACCTTCGTGCCGGGAGACTGCGCCGGGTCGCCGCCGGAATCCTGGGTGCAGTCCGAGGAACTGCTGGCCTCCGTGGCCCGCCTGGTGCGGCGCCTGCACACCGCGTCCGCCGGCTTCGTGCCGCGGGCCCACGCGTTCCCGCCCCGGCCGGTCCGGCCTAACCCCACCGACGCCGCCGGACTCATCTGCCACCTGGACGTGACACCCCAGAACGTGGTGGTCCGGGACGGCCTGGCCTCGGGACTGGTGGATTTTGACCTCGCCGGACCCGCCACGGCACTTCACGATTCGCTCAACACCGCCATGCACTGGGTGCCGCTCCGCGACCCGTCAGATGCGTGGCCGGGCTGGGAAGACCAGAATCCGTTCCGCCGGCTGCGCATCTTCGCCGACGCCTACGGCTGGAGCGAGGATGAACGACGCCGGGTTCCCGGCGCCGGGATCGACGCCGCGGCGCTCAGCTACGAGCGGATGCGGCACAACGCCGCGGCCCTGGGCGGCGGCTGGGCGCGGATGTGGCAGGACGGCGTGGGCGGCCAGATCAACCGCCGGCGCGCTTGGCTTGAGGCCAACGCGCAGCCCCTGGTGGCTGCTCTGACAGCCTGACCAGGCGCGGCTCCGGCGCCACAGGGCAGACCTAGGCTCCGTACCCGCTGTTGCGCGCGGTGCCGATGACCAGTCCGAAAATGACCAGGACCAGGATGGTCACGGCGATGCCCACGTAACCCATCACCAGGCCGGCGATCGCCATGCCCCGGCCGGCCGGTTCGCGCCGCAGGGCCAGGTGCCCCAGAATCACGGCGGCCAGCTGCGGGAGCAGGAAAAATCCGAATCCCACCAGCGCGGCGATGCCGCAGCACATGCTGGCGATGCTCAGACTCTTGGGCGACGGCGGCGCGCCGTAGTACGCGGGCTGGCCGTAGGCGTTGGGGCTGCCCGGCTGGGCATACGGCGACGGCTGGCCATACGGGGCGGACGGCTGGCTGTAGATCGGGGGGTACGGGCTTGAGTACTGGCCGCGGTCAGGTGCCGCCTGGCCGGTGTAGGGCTGTTGTCCGGTGTAGGGCTGCTGTCCGACGTGAGGCTGCTCCCCCGTGTCGGGCTGCTGGCCTGTGTGAGGCTGCTGGCCCGGGTAGGGCCGCTGCGGGGATTCGGGTTGCGCGAACTGCTGCGTCGCCGACGGTCCCTGGTCCTGGCCGGCGGGTGGTGTCTGCCCCGGCGGAACGTCGGGTTGCTGGTCCGGGAGGCGCAGGGTCGGCTGGTAGCCCTCCGGGGTCTCGTCTTTGCCTTGTTTTGGCTGTTCAGTCATGGCTTGTCCCCTCAAGAAGTCCCTGGATCCAGAGTACCGCCGCACGGTTGGCTTGGGACCGGGCCTATTGGCGGGTTTTCTTTCGTCACAGGAGCGGGTTTGGCGCGAAACCGTGTTGCAGCCCGCCCTCGTCTGGCATGCTGGTGCCATGGCTAGCCGCGCGGGCACAGTTGCCCAACCCCAAGACCTTGTTGACCTCACTGCGCTTTTGGATGCGTACTACGACGTTTCGCCGGACCTCTCGGACCCGGGCCAGCGGGTGGCCTTCGGCACCTCCGGGCATCGTGGATCGAGCCTGAAGGCGTCCTTTAACGAACCCCACATCCTCGCCATCACGCAGGCGATCGTGGAATACCGGGCAGGCCAGGGCATCACCGGCCCCCTCTATATGGCCAAGGACACCCATGGCCTGAGCGAGCCCGCACAAAACTCCGCCCTTGAGGTGCTGGCCGCCAACGGCGTGCACGTCCTCATCGACGCCCGCCACGGCTACACGCCCACCCCTGCCCTGAGCCACGCCATCCTGACGCACAACCGCAATGCCGCCCTTGGCGCGCCGCAGGCCGACGGCATCGTGGTGACCCCCAGCCACAACCCCCCGGGCGACGGCGGATTCAAGTACAACCCTCCGCACGGCGGCCCCGCGGACACCGACGCCACCGGCTGGATCGCCAACCGCGCCAACGAGCTGCTGGAAAACGGCCTGCGCGGCGTCAAGCGGATTCCGGTGGCCGAGGCCCTGGCCGCCGGGACCACCGGCAAGTTCGACTTCCTGAGCAGCTACGTCGACGACCTCCCCTCGGTACTGGATCTCAACGCGATCCGCGAGGCGGGCGTCCGGATCGGCGCCGACCCGATGGGCGGAGCGTCGGTGGACTACTGGGGCGAGATCGGTGAGCGCCACCACCTGAACCTCACCGTGGTCAACCCCACCGTCGACCCGCAGTGGGCTTTCATGACGCTGGACTGGGACGAGAAGATCCGGATGGATTGCTCCTCGCCGTCGGCGATGGCGTCCCTGATCAACCGCATGTCTGTTGGTGCGGACGGGTCCGCAGCCTTCGACGTCGCCACCGGCAACGACGCCGACGCCGACCGCCACGGGATCGTCACCCCCGACGGCGGGCTGATGAACCCGAACCACTACCTCGCCGTCGCCATCGATTATCTGTACCGGCACCGGACCGGCTGGAACCCGCAGTCCGTGATCGGCAAGACCCTGGTTTCCTCATCCATCATCGACCGCGTGGCCGAGAGCCTGGGCCGCAAACTTGTCGAAGTGCCCGTGGGCTTCAAGTGGTTCGTCCCCGGGCTGCTGTCCGGAGAGGGCGCCTTCGGCGGCGAGGAATCCGCCGGCGCCTCCTTTAACAAGATGGACGGGAGCGTCTGGACCACCGACAAGGATGGCATCCTGCTGGCCCTGCTGGCCTCGGAGATCACGGCGGTGACGGGCAAATCACCGTCGCAGCTGTACAAGGGCCTCACCGACCAGTTCGGCGACCCCGTCTACGCCCGGATCGACGCGGCCGCCACCCGGGAGCAGAAGGCGGCGCTGGGCAAGCTCTCGCCGTCGGACGTTACCGCGACCGAACTGGCCGGCGAAACGATCACGGCCAAACTGACCGAGGCGCCGGGCAATGGGGCCGCGATTGGCGGCCTCAAGGTCGTTACCGAAAACGCCTGGTTCGCAGCCCGGCCCTCCGGCACGGAAGATGTCTACAAGATCTACGCCGAGTCCTTCAAGGGTGCCGAGCACCTCAAGCAGGTCCAGGCCGAGGCGAAGGCGCTGGTGGACGGGGTTATCTCGTAGTTCAGCCGCCGGTGGCCAACTCGGCGCGGTCCCTGCCAAGCGTCTTTGCCTGGTAGAGGGCCGCGTCGGCCGAGATCACTGCGGCGTCGAGGCTGCCCGCTCCGGCGCCGGTGGACGCGATGCCGTAGCTCACGGTGGGCAGCCGGGGAATGACTGCGGACCCGGATTGATGGAGCCGGACGCTGATGTCGGCAGCGATTTCCCGTGCCCTGTCCGGCGTGACGCCAGGCAGCAGGAGGATGAATTCCTCGCCGCCGTAACGGCCCACGAGGTCGGTGGAGCGGACGGTGCCGGAGCAGGCCCTGGCAAAGGCCTGCAGCGCGGAGTCCCCGGCCGAGTGGCCGAACTGATCGTTGATGGCCTTGAAGTGGTCCAAGTCCGCGAGGATGATCGATGCCGTGGTGCCGGTCCGGCGCAAACGGCGCAGTTCGTTTTCGGCGAGGTCCAGGAACGCAGAACGGTTGAGCAGGCCCGTGAGGCCGTCCACGGTGGCCCGTGCCCGGAGGTCCTGGGTCTGCTGTTCGTAGCTCAGCTCGGCCATGGTGAAGGAAGCAACCACGAGCGTGATCGTCGAGAAGACCGTCATTGGGACGGAGCCGAACACCGACGTGAAGACGGCACCGTCCGGTCCGTTCGCCAGGAAAGCGACGAGGCGGCCCAGGTAGAACACGGCCAGGATGCCGGCGCCCACGGCGAGGGGACGGTGGACGCGCGAGTAGTCGCGCTCGAGCAGGAACAGCTCCCGGGATGCCAGGCCGATCAACACGGCCATGAATCCCAGGTACACCGGGCCTCCCGCCCAGACGTTGGTGGCCGGGTGGCCGAGGAAGGAAGCGACGGCGGTCGCGGCAGGACCGGCCGCGAGCTGCCAAGGCCGGAGGGAGGGGGCGCGGAGGGATCGACCGCCGGCCCAGATGCTGGCGGCACCGGCGACCAGCAGGACGTTGCCGGCAGGGATGGCCCACCCCTGCTGCGTTGTACCCTCCAGCAGGTACGCGGCGTTGCCGACCAGGAACAGCAGGAGCGCCATGCACCACCAGCCGCTGTAGTGCGACCGGGTGCGCCGGAACGTAATGAAGTAGAAAAGCATGAGCAGTGTGAGGTCGACAAGCGCCAAGGCAACCCGCAGTGTCGCGGCGTCAAGCATCATTTAGTGGTCCCCCCGGTCCGCTGTGACTTGCCCTAAATACTCACTTCGTCTTCGAATTACCGTCGAATAGCTGCCGAAGTTGACCCAAGTATGGCACCCGGTCCGCAGGAATCCAGCGCCGGCGTCGCGGATATGACGTCGCGCCCTCCCCAGACGCCGTTCTGGCGCCTACGCCTGGCCGACAGTCCACAACTTCAGGATCCGGCGCGTGGCGTGCCCGCCGTCGGGCGCCATGTCCACGAGCGCTATTCGGTCAAGCGCGAACGTGTCGCCCTGCCGGAGCCGTTTGTCGCCGTGGTGCGAGACGTGCGGCCGGTACCCCTCCAGGGTGAAGGCAGGCGTGGAGATCCGGCCGGGCAGCTGATCCACGATCCGGACCAGCTTGTTGTGGAGGACCTGCAGCTCATCGTTGGGTTCAATCAGGTTGACCGGGATTGACCCTGCGCGCCCGAACCCGGCTTCGCCGCCCACGCTGATCCGGCAGCCCAGGGCAGCGGCCACCGGGTCCGCCATGAGGGCGGCGATGTGGCCGGCGAGCGGATCGCCCGCGGCCGGCGGCGTGCCCGGCGCGGGTTCCGCGCGGGTTTCCTGGCCGGGTTCGACGACGTCGGACTGCACGACGCCGGCCTTGACCACGTCGAATTTGACCAGGGTGAGGTGCAGCGGCCAGTCATCCCGGGGAAACTCGAGCCCCTCGGCTACCGGTTCCACGAAGGCCACCGCGATCAGGTTCCGCATGGGAAAAGTGTGCCACGCCGCGGCGCCTCCGGGGCCGGGCGGGCGCCGCAAACTCACAGTGCCGGCGGCGACGGCGCGGACTAAAATGGGAAGTGGCCCTGGATGTGGGCCTTGCGCTGAACCGCAGAATCGCATCCCGAGTGCCTCCGGCCTGTCCCCCATGGTGCCGGAGGCACCTCCGCGGAAGGACAGTGCCGCAGGCACCTCCGCGGAAGGACAGTGCCGGAGAACGGCGCCGGGGGCTGTTAGACGGTGCGGACGACGTCCTCGTAGGCGAATTTCGGCTTGGCTTCGCCCCAGGCGTCTGCCCCGGGCTGGCCGATGTTGACCACCAGGAAGCTCTTCTGGCTCCCGTCGGGGAAGAACGCGGCGTCGATCTTGGCGAAGTCGGCACCGGTCATGGGACCTGCCGCGAGGCCCAGGGTGCGGACCGCGAGGATGAAGTAGCCGGCCTGCAGGTGGGCGTTGTTGTTGCCCGTGGCCGCTGCGAGTTCCGGCGCGGCGTCATACATGGCCTTGGGGGCGTTGTAGCCGGGAAGGAACGCGTCCCACTGGTCCTGCCAGGCGGTGTCGTAGCTCAGGACCGCGACGAGCGGCGCTGATGCCGTCTTGACGCGGTTTCCGGCGGCCAGCGCATCTACAAGCGTGGCGCGGGCTTCGTCGGAGCGCACGTACGTAACGCGCAGCGGCTGGGAGTTGAACGCCGTGGGGCCGAACTTCGTCAGTTCGTAAATCGCGCGGGCCTGCTCGTCGGTGACGTCGCCGGTGAAGGCGTTCGCCGTGCGGGCTTCGGCAAAGATGGCGTCGACGGCGGCTGCCTCGATTACTGCTTCATCGTGGGCGAGTGTCATGGGCATCCCTTTCGCTGGGCCGGCGCACTCTTGGGCGGCCGGCGTCTCCTGCTATCAATAGTTGCAACTTCAACGGACGACGCCTGCTTCCCGCTGCGCCCTGTGACCTCGGGCACATCGGCCCCGCACGCAGCACGCCGGCCCGACGGGACGGCCGGGAAATGCTGCGCGGTAAAGTTGCTCGGGAAGATTCCTTCCCGCCCGCCCCACATTCTCTGAAAGGCTCCCGGCATGAGCATGCTCGGCACCAAATGGAAGCTCCACGGCAACGGCAAGTCCGTCCGCCCCGGTGAGGTCGTCAGGCCGGATGAGCGGCTCACCTGGCCCCTGACGGTGGGGATCGGGATGCAGCATGTTGTGGCCATGTTCGGTGCCACCTTCCTGGTCCCGATCATCACGGGCATGCCGCCGGCCACCACCCTGTTCTTCTCCGGCATTGGCACGCTCCTGTTCCTGGTCATCACGCAGGGACGGGTGCCCAGCTACCTCGGTTCCAGCTTCGCGTTCATCGCGCCGATCATGGCTTCCCAGCAGCAGTTCGGCGTCCCCGGGGCACTCGGCGGAGTGGTCCTGGCAGGCGCGACCCTCGCCGTCGTCGGCGCCGTGGTGCAGAAGTTTGGCGCCGGCTGGATCAACCGGGTCATGCCGCCGATCGTGACCGGCGCGATCGTGGCGCTGATCGGCCTGAACCTGGCACCCGCGGCGAAGGCCAACTTCGACCAGGCCCCCGTGACCGCCTTCATCACCCTGGCCGTCATCATCGTGGTCAGCGTGCTGTTCCGCGGCATGCTGGGCCGGCTGAGCATCCTGGTGGGTGTCCTGGTGGGCTACCTTGTTGCGATGATCCGGGGCGAGGTGGACTTCTCCAAGGTGGACAGTGCTGGGTGGGTGGGCCTGCCGCATTTCCAGACCCCCGAATTCCACCTCGGCGTCGTGGGCCTCTTCGTGCCGGTCGTTCTGGTGCTGGTGGCAGAGAACATCGGCCACGTGAAATCCGTGTCCGCCATGACGGGGCAGAACCTCGACGGCGTCTCCGGCCGCGCGCTGCTGGCCGACGGCGCCGCCACTGTACTTGCCGGTCTTGGCGGCGGGTCCGGGACGACCACCTACGCCGAGAACATCGGCGTCATGGCCGCCACCAAGGTGTATTCGACGGCGGCGTACTGGGTGGCCGGCGCCTTCGCAGTGATCCTGAGCTTCTCGCCGAAGTTTGGCGAGCTTATCGCCACGGTCCCCGCCGGCGTCCTGGGCGGCGCGGCCACGATGCTGTACGGCATGATCGGCGTGCTGGGCGTGAAAATCTGGGTCCAGAACAAGGTGAACTTCTCCAACTCGATCAACCTGACCACGGCCGCCGTCGCCCTTATTGTCGGGATTGCCGACTACACCTGGACCATCGGCGACTTGAAGTTCACCGGGATTGCGCTCGGCTCGGCCGCGGCCCTGGTGATCTACCACGGCATGAAGGCGATCGCGAAGGTGCGCGGCACGGTGGCCGAACCGGAAACCGAAGATCCCGCTCCGGCCGCAGCTTCGACGGCCGCGGTCAAGGCAGCGGTCAAGCGCTCCCCCAAGAAGCGCCGCTAAAGAACGCCGCCCGGAAGTGCGCGGCGGGCGGGCAATCCCGCCGACGAGAAAGGCCGGACTCCGCCCACGGGCAGGAGTCCGGCCTTTTCGCTGTCACGGCCGGCAGCGCCGGCAGTGGCGGGGCGCGACGGCCCTGGGACTAGCCGGCGTCGAAGGCGTCCTTGTCATCGTCGCGGTCCTTCGGCGACTTGTTCTCCGGCAGGTCCGTCCCGGAGCCGTCCGGCAGCCCCGCCGCGTCCTGTCCGGACTCAGAGGAGAAGGGCCGCCCGGCGTCGGGCTCTTCCGTGTTGGCCCCGTCCATCTCCGCTTCCGACGACGGCACTGCCGCCTCGGAATTCTCCGAGGCGTCCGGGTCGAAGCCGGGGGTTGCGCTGGCGTTTTCTGAACTCATTTGTTCCTCCGCTCCTCCGAAGCGACCTGCTCCGGGTTCTCCTGCACTGTCTTGATCTTCTGCACCGAACTGGCTCAGGTCCGGCGCGCCGGCCGGATACGTCTCGCCGTCGGGGCTGTCCTGGTTCAGCCCGGCGGCGTCGAAGGCCTCCTCCTCGCGGGGCTGGGCGAATTTCTTCCCATCGCCGCCCACCTCCTGCTCGGCGGTCGGTGTGCCGTAGCCGCCCGCTTCCTCGGTGACGGTCTTGGGATCCTGCTGGTTTTCAGTCATGTCATTCCTCCTGGTACTGGAAACTGGTGCTGGAAATGGGACTAGCTGGCAGTGGACGGGTCCGGAGCGGGTTCAGAGGCCTTTGCCTCCGGTGACCGGAAGCACGGCTCCGGAAATGTAGGATCCGTGGTCGGAGGCGAGAAGGACATAGGCGGCCGCGAGCTCCGCCGGCTGCCCCGCCCGCTGCAGGGGCGTGTCCTGGCCGAAGGACGGGAGCTTGTCGGGCCATTCGGTGGCCGGAATCAGCGGTGTCCAGATGGGACCCGGGGCCACGGCGTTGACCCTGATCCCCTTGGGTCCGAGCTCCTGGGCCAGGGCTTTGGTGAAAGCCACCTGGGCCGCCTTGGTCATGGCGTAGTCAATGAGCCCCGGGGACGGGTTGAAGGCCTGGATTGACGCGGTGGTGATGATCGACGCACCCGCTTCCAGATGCGGCACCGCGGCACGGGCCGTCCAGAGCAGGGAGTACAGATTGGTTTTGAAAACTCGATCAAACTCTTCGGTGGGCAGTGATTCGAAGCTCTCGCGGTTCTTCTGGTAGGCCGCATTGAGCACCAGGACGTCGAGGCGCCCGAATTCGGCCAGCGTCGCCTTCACGATGTCAGCCGCGAATTCCTCGCTGCGCCCGTCGCCGGGGAGAAGCAGGGCCTTGCGGCCGGCCTTTCGGATCCACTCGGCCGTGTCCTGCGCGTCGTCTTCTTCCTCCGGCAGGTAGGAGATGGCGACGTCGGCCCCCTCACGGGCGAAGGCGATCGCCACCGCCCTGCCGATCCCGGAGTCGCCGCCGGTGATCAGGGCGGCCTTGCCGCTCAGGGCACCGCTGCCGCGGTAGCTTTCCTCGCCGTGGTCCGGCTTGGGCTCCATAGGCGCGGTGAGGCCGGGCTGCTTCTGGACCTGTTCCGGGAACGGGCCGGAATGGTAGCCGGCGCGCGGATCGCGGGGCTGTTCGGGCTGCTTGGGCTGGTCCTGCCGTTCGCTTGAGTCGCTCATAGTCCACCTAACAACGTGTCGGTTTCCAGGGATGTTCATCGGTCCCGTGTGGCGGGGGTCCGCTGAATCCATCCCGGCGAAGTAATCAGTTTCTACCCTAACCACAATATCGTCAGCAAGCTTAGTACCAACTTGTTTTTGGCAACTCTCAAGCCTAGGTTGAGGGTGGGGCCGCATGTTGTGGCGGTTTCCTTGGTTTCAGGATTTTGCGGAGGAGTACCGATGACTGGCCCAGTAGTGCCGAAGAACGACGGCAGGGACGAGTCCGTTGCGGAGCGGATGGACCGCAACTGGGTCGAACTGCTGCAGGAACTGCGCGTACTGCAGACCGGCGTCCAGATTCTCGCCGGCTTCCTCCTGACGCTGCCGTTCCAGTCGCGCTTCGAGACGCTCGATGACTACCAGACCCGCCTGTATCTCGCCAACGTCGTCCTGGCGGCCCTGACCACGGCCACGATCCTGCTGCCTGTGAGCGTGCACCGCCGGCTGTTCCGGCAAGGGCTGAAGCAGGCCCTCGTGAGCAGCGCGGACATCATCGTCAGGTTTTCGTTGACCGGGGTGGGGCTGCTGAGCGTGGGCACCACCTCACTTATCTTCGATGTCACGGTAGGTCGGACGGCGGGCGTGATCGCCGGCGTCGGGCTGCTCGCCGTGCTGGTGCTGCTGCTGGTACTTGTCCCTGCCTGGATCCGTCGACGGGCCCGCAAAGAGGAGTCGCTATGACAAACGTTTCACATGAGCGCCACACCGCAGGCTCGGGAACCATGGGCAAGTGGGTCAAGGAACATGGACTGCTTCTAGCCAATATCGGGCTGTTCGTCGTGTTTTTCGGCGGCATGGTCCTGAGCGGGGCAAGCACCTACAGCGACGAGCAGCTTGCCCACGGCGAACCTGCCGTGACCGTCCTGCAGTACCTTGGCACCGGGAACTTCCTCGAGGCGACTTTCGAGAACTGGGAGTCGGAATTCCTGCAGATGGGCATGTACGTCATCCTCACCGTCTTCCTGTTCCAGAAGGGGTCCTCCGAGTCCAAGCCGATGGGCCGGACCTCCCCGCAGGACGAGGACCCCCGGCAGGCAAAGCTCAAAGAGTCCACGCCGTGGCCGGTGCGGCACGGCGGCTGGGTCCTCAAGCTCTACGAACACTCGCTTTCGATCATGTTCCTCCTGCTGTTCCTGGCGTCGATCGCCCTGCACGCGGTTGGCGGCGCGGAGGACTACAACAGTGACCAGGAGGCGCACGGACAGCCCACCGTGACTGTGCTGGGCTATCTGGCGACGAGCCGATTCTGGTTCGAGTCCTTCCAGAACTGGCAGAGCGAGTTCCTCGCCGTGGCGGTCCTGGTGGGCGCCTCGGTCTACCTGCGCGAGAAGGGCTCCCCCGAGTCCAAACCCGTGGCCGAACCGCACTACGAGACCGGCGCCTAGAGGGCAAGCCGGCCGGCACGGCCGGCCATCAGGGGCGTCAGGCGCCTTCGAGGACCTGGCTGGTGACCCAGGTAAGGTACTTTGCGGCGTTTGCTACTGCGTCCTGGGGGCTGCCGGCGACGTCCAGCAGCTGCGCCGCGGCCACCACGCCGTGACGGGCAAGGTCCTCCGGGGTGACGAGGATCCGGCCGGCCACCACGACCACCGGAATGCCAAGGGCCTGGGCGGCATCGGCGAGGGCGATCGGCGCCTTGCCTGTCAGCGATTGGCTGTCCATGGAGCCTTCTCCGGTGATGACCAAATCAGCCACCGCGAGTTTCGCGTCCAGCCCGGTGAGGCCGGCCACCAGCTCGAAGCCGCCTTCCAGGGCGGCCGTGCTGAAGGCCAGGAACGACGCCGGAAACCCGCCGGCCGCTCCGGCGCCGGGCACGTTGACGTCCCGGCCGGTCCTCTGGCGCAGGACCGAGGCCCAGTTGCGCAGGCCGGCGTCGAGCAGCTCCACCGCATCGGCGTCGGCGCCTTTTTGCGGGCCGAACACGTGTGCCGCGCCGTCGCTGCCGAACAGCGGGTTTTGGACGTCGACGGCGATCCTGAACTTCACCCCGGCCAGCCGCGGGTCCAGGCCGCTGATGTCCACGGACGCGACGTCGGCAAGCGACCCGCCGCCGAGGGGCACCACGTTGCCGGCGGCGTCCAACGGCTTGAGTCCGAGGGCGCGGAGGGCCCCGCTGCCGCCGTCGCTCATGGCCGAACCGCCCACGCCCAGCACGATTTCCGTGGCACCGGCGTCCAGTGCGGCGGCGATCAGCTGGCCGCAGCCATAGCTGTGGGCGCGCAGCGCGTTGGCCGGTGTGGGCTCCATGTGCGCCAGCCCTGAGGCCTGCGCCGTTTCAATCACCGCGGTGGCCCCGCCGAAAGCATCCGCCCGGATGGCCCACGCGGCACCGATCGGGGCCAGGATCGGGCCGACAACCGCGTTGAGCCGTTCCTCGTAGCCGGCCGCGACAGCCGCCTCGAGGGTCCCTTCGCCGCCGTCGGCCACCGGAAACTGGATGGCGTCGGCCTCGGGGTAGACGCGCAGGGCGCCTTCGGCAATGGCCGCGGCGGCTTCGACGGCGGTGAGGGAGCCCTTGAACTTGTCCGGGGCGATGAGGATGCGCATGGCTCTATCCTGCCAGCCCGGCGGCCCCCGATGCTGCCCCATCGCCGGCGCAGGGACAAATCCGTGCCACTGGGAGTAACCTGTCTGCCACACATATTCCAGCCCGGGCCAGCCCCGGCAGAGGACAACGTTGGAAAGCAACGGATAGGGGGATCGGTGAGCCACTACGGACACGGCGTTCCGGGCGTGACCGAGTTACTGCTGGTGCGGCACGGTGAAAGCCAGGGCAACGTTGCCGCCACGCTGGCTCAGCAGGCCGGCGCGCATGTCATTGATGTCCCGGCCCGGGATGCGGATGTCGGATTGTCGGACACGGGACGGGAGCAGGCGCTGGCCCTGGGCAGGCTCCTCGCGGGCTACCCGGACGGCCGGCGCACGCCAGTCTGGTCCTCGCCCTACCTGCGCGCACGCCAGACTGCGGAACTCGCCGTCCAGACCGGCGGCTGGCAAACATCTGTCCTGATCGATGAGCGGCTGCGCGACCGTGAGCTCGGCATCCTGGACATGCTCACTTCGGCCGGGGTGGAAGCCCGCCTCCCGGAGGAGGCCGGCCGGCGGCGGTGGCTCGGCAAGTTCTACTACCGGCCCCCGGGCGGCGAGTCCTGGGCGGACGTCGTGCTGCGGCTTCGCTCGCTGCTCGCCGACCTCGACAACAGGCACCCGGGCGGGGGCGTCCTGCTGGTCTGCCACGACGCCGTGATCTTGCTCATCCGCTACATCCTGGAGGGGCTCTCGGAGGAGCAGCTGCTGGACATCGCGGCCGCGTCCACCATCCTCAACGCCTCCGTCAGCCGCTTCGTCCGGCCCGGCGGCCGGGGGGAATGGCAGCTGGAGGCGTTCAATATGGCCGACCACCTCACGAGCGAAGGTGTCCCGGTAACCCAGCACTCGGGAGACGCCGATGTCCACCCCCGCTAACTCCCGGCAGGCGAAACGCCGCCCCCGGGCCGAGGCCGTCACCCCCGCTTTGTTGCGCGCCTGGCCGCTCCCTGACGGCGGCTCCGGAAAGGATGACCGGGGCTCCGTGCTGGTGATCGGCGGTGCGCGCAAGACGCCCGGAGCGGCCTTGCTCGCCGGCGTCGCCGCCCTCCGCGCGGGCGCGGGCCGGCTGACCCTGGCCGTGGCGGAGTCCGTGGCGGTGCCGCTCGCCATCGCCCTGCCCGAAGCCGGTGTCCTTGGCCTGCCGGAAACGACGGCCGGGACCGTGGTCGGTTCCGCCGCCGGGTCCCTGGCCGCCGAGCTGGAAACCGCCGACGCCGTCCTGGTGGGGCCGGGCCTGGACGACAAGGACCAGACCACGGCGCTGCTGCGCGAACTCCTCCAAGCCACCCCGGGCAGCCCGCCGTGCCTTGTCCTGGATGCTTTTGCCCTGGCCAGCGTCCCGGAACTCGAAGCCGAACTGGCGCCGTGGGCCGGCCGGCTGATCCTGACCCCGAACATCACGGAGGCGGCCATCCTGCTCGGGCGGGAGGTCGAGGACCTGCACCGCCAGCTCCCTGAGGTGGCCCACAAATACCGGGCCGTGGTCACGTGTCAGGGGGCCATCGCAGAACCCCGCAGCAGCAGGGCTGCCGCGTCCGGGGCCGGCCTCTGGGAAATCACCACAGGGCACAGCGGGCTGGGCACCTCGGGCAGCGGGGATGTCCTCTCCGGCGCCATCACCGGCCTCCGCGCCAGGGGAACGGGCAATGCGCAGGCCGCCTGCTGGGGAACGCATCTGCATGCTGCGGCCGGAGACCGCCTTGCCAGCCGGCTGGGCGGGCTGGGCTATCTCGCCCGGGAGCTAACCGACGAATTGCCGCCACTCATGATGGAACTTTCCGCCTGAGCGGAGCGATCCTTCAGGACCAGGTCCCGCGCTCCTGGAGGACCGACTTGAGCAGGTCCGCGCGGTCCGTGACAATCCCGTCGACGCCAAGGTCAAGCAGCCGGTGCATTTCCGCGGGCTCGTTGACTGTCCACACATGGACCTGCAGCCCGTGCCGGTGTGCCCGCCGGATAAAGCCCGGCGTCACCACCGGCACGGCACCGTAGCGGACGGGAACCTGCAGGG
>NZ_JBFTZL010000029.1:0-28329 GCF_056406825.1 Arthrobacter sp. P1_A5
ACCCAGGAAGGGGCCACGGCCGTTTCTGCGCCACCCGAATACCCGCGTCGCCGGGTGGAACCGGCCTCGCCCAACGCAAAGGGCGGCCCAACCGTTTCCGGTGGGCCGCCCTGTGTGCGCTACGGCGCTGTGCAGTGCGGAAGAGTGGACTCAGTAGAAGTGCACCGTGTCCACAAGGTGTGGGAGTTCGCCGCCGTCGAGGTAGGTCCGCAGGTTGCTGCAGAAGCGTTCGGTGATCAGCCGGTTTTCGGCGGCACTGAGCGCCGAGGTGTGCGGAGACACCATCACCCTCGGGTGGTTCCACAGCGGGCTGTCCTGCGGCAGCGGCTCCACGGCGAAGACATCGAGGCAGGCATAGGAGACCTGGCCGTTGCCCAGGGCCTCCAGAAGCGCCTCTTCATCCACCACGGTGCCGCGGCCCACGTTGACGAAGACCGTTCCGGGCTTCATGGCGGCGAAGACGTCGCGGCTGAAGAGCTTCTCGGTGTACGGCGTGCCGGGCAGGGTATTGACGACGGCGTCTGCGGTGCCCAGCAGGCCGGCGAGGCGGTCGTTGTCCGTGACCGTCTCGATCCCGTCGATGGCCTCCACGGTCCGCTTGGTCCCGCTGACGCTCATGCCCAGGGCGCGGGCGATCCGGGCGGTCTCGAGCCCGATCTCGCCGAGCCCGGTGACCACCAGGCGGGAGCCGTTGACCAGGCGGGTGGGGGTGCGGAGCTCGGGCCAAAGCTTGGCCGCCTGGTCCTGGGCCAGCTCGGCGCTGCGCTTGAAGCCGTTGAGGATGCCCAGGGCGGCGAATTCGGCGAGCGGCAGGGCGTGCACCCCGGCCGAGGTGGTGACCCTGAACTTCTGCAGCGTCGCGGCGTCCAGCCCCGATGCTTTCACGGCACCGCCGGCGCCGGCCGCCATGGCATGGATCCACTCAAGCCGGGGATTGCTGCCGGCGATCCGGGCGAGGCCTGCCGGGCTTTCGTTGGGGAGCCCGTACAGGACCTGGGCCTTGTTGAGCATGTCCCRGTAGCGCTCTTCCTGCTCCGGCGTCCGGCGGAAGTCCGGGTCACCCGCATGGTCGGCGGGAAAACGTTCCGGCGGCAAGAGCTCGGGGTCGTAGAGGACGGTCACGGACGGATCTACGGCGCGGATGCGGTCCACCAGCTCTGCTTCGAGCGGGACGGCGATCGCGACGGTGGTTTTGGGCGTCATAGTGTTCATCATACTGAATGGAGGCTAGGATGCTGAACAGAATCTCAAGATTAACCACGACGAAGTGAGGGCAACGCATGGAGATTGACCGCAGGGAGGCAGGGTTTGTCGGCCTCGGCCTGATGGGCGCGCCGATGGCCGCCAACCTCCTCGCGGCAGGATGGACCGTCACCGCCTGGAACCGTTCGCCGGCGGCGCTGGACGCCTTCGAGGCCCTGGGCGGCTCGCGCGTGGCCAGGGTCGAGACGCTTCGCGACCAGCCCGTCATTGTCTTCATGCTGCCGGATCTGTCCGACATTGAGGATGCGAGTGCCGCGCTCCTGGCCGGCTGGGCCGCCAGCCCGCCCGCGCCCGGAACCGCCGTCGTGGTGATGAGCAGCGTGTCGCCGTCCGGCGTGCGGGACTTCGGGGCACGGGTCGCCGAGGCGAGCGGGGGCAACGCCGTCGTCGTCGATGCGCCCGTCAGCGGCGGCACCAAAGGCGCGGCGGACGGCACCCTCGCCATCATGGCGGGCGCCAGCGACGGCGACTTCCGCCGGCTCCTGCCGCTCTTTGGCGCGATGGGCAGCACCGTGCGGCGGCTGGGACCGCTGGGATCGGGGTCGCTCGCCAAGGCGTGCAACCAGCTGATCGTGGGAACCACGACGGCGGCGCTCGCCGAGGCCGCGGAGCTCGCCGAACGCTCCGGCATGGAAGTGCCCGCGCTTTACGAGGTGCTCACGGGCGGACTGGCGGGCAGCCGGGTCCTGGACATCGTGGGCCCACGACTCGCCGCCAGGGACTACGAGCCCACCGGGCCCGCCAAGTTCATGCACAAGGACCTCTCCTTCGTGCTCGAAAGTGCCGCAGCCGCGGGTGCCGCAGTACCGATGGCGGCCGCCGGCGCCGAGCTCTACGCGGAACTCAAGCGCCAGGGGCTGGGGGACCGGGACCTCGCCGTCGTGCGGCAGGCCATTTCCAACCTCAGCGACAACGCGCGTGACAACCCCAGCGACAAGCCAACAGCCAACACAGCAGCAAAGACCAAATGAGGATCAGTGAACCATGAGCGGACTTTTTGACCTGACCGGGCGCGTGGCCCTGGTGACCGGTTCGAGCCGGGGAATCGGCAACGCCCTGGCCCGGGCCCTGGCCGACGCCGGCGCCACCGTGGTGCTCAACGGCATCAACCCCGAGCGGCTCAAGGCCGCCGAGGCCGCGATGGCCGCGGACTACGCGCCGGGCCGGGTGCACAGCTGCGCCTTCGACGTCACCAGCGACACCGGGGCCGCCCGGGGCATCGCCTGGGTGGAGGAGAACGTGGGCCCGCTGGACATCCTGGTCAACAACGCCGGCATCCAGCACCGGGTCCCGATGCTCGAGCTCGACGTGGCCGACTGGGAACGGGTCATCTCCACGGACCTGACCAGCGCGTTCCTGGTGGGGCGGGAAGCGGCCCGGCACATGATCCCGCGGGGCCGGGGCAAGATCATCAACATCTGCTCGGTCCAGACCGACCTCGCCCGGCCCACCATCGCGCCCTACATCGCGGCGAAGGGCGGCCTGCGGAACCTGACCCGGGCCATGACCGCGGAATGGGCCGCCTCGGGCCTGCAGATCAACGGGATCGCGCCGGGCTACATCCACACCGAGATGACCCAAAACCTTGTTGACGATGAGCAGTTCAACGCCTGGATCCTGGGCCGGACCCCCGCGCACCGCTGGGGGACCGTGCAGGACCTGGCCGGACCCGCCGTGTGGCTGGCCTCCGACGGATCCGACTTCGTCAATGGCCAGACCATCTTCATCGACGGCGGAATGACGGTGGTGGTTTGATGGGCGGCGTGGCAGCACTTCCGGCCACGGCCGCGGCGGTGGTGGCCCACGCGGCGGGCGATCTGCGGATCGAGGACATCCCCGTGCCCGCGCCGGCGCCCGATGAAGCCGTCATCGACGTCGCCTTCGGCGGCATCTGCGGCTCCGACCTGCACTACTGGCTGCACGGCGCCGCGGGCGAATCCGTCCTCAAGGCTCCCATGGTCCTGGGCCACGAGATCGTGGGGACCGTGATCCGCGCCGCCGCTGACGGCTCGGGGCCGGGGCCCGGCACGGCCGTCGCGGTGCATCCCGCCACGCCGGGCCCGGGCGGCGCCCGGTACCCGGCGGAGCGTCCGAATCTGTCGCCGGGCTGCACCTACCTGGGCAGCGCCGCGCGGTTTCCGCACACCAACGGCGCGTTCAGCCGGTATGTGAACCTGCCGGCCCGGATGCTCCGGCCGCTGCCGGCGGGGCTGGACCTGCAGACCGCGGCCCTGGCGGAACCGGCCAGCGTCGCCTGGCACGCCGTGGCGCGCGCCGGGGACGTGGCGGGA
Organism: Arthrobacter sp. P1_A5; assembly: GCF_056406825.1. Taxonomy (NCBI): domain Bacteria; kingdom Bacillati; phylum Actinomycetota; class Actinomycetes; order Micrococcales; family Micrococcaceae; genus Arthrobacter; species Arthrobacter sp. P1_A5. The sequence continues at coordinate 3,555 of NZ_JBFTZL010000029.1, forward strand.
AAGACGGCGCTGGTGATCGGCAGCGGTCCCATCGGGGCCCTGGCCGTGGCCGTGCTCAAACGCGCCGGCGCCGGCCGGATCGTGGCCGTGGACATGCACGAGCGGCCGCTGGAGATAGCCCGCGCCGTGGGGGCCGACGCGGTCCTCAAGGGGGACGACGCCGGGGCGATCGCCGCGGTTGAGGCGGACGTCGTCATCGAGTCCTCGGGCAGCCACCGGGGCCTGGCCTCGGCGATCACGGGCGCGGTCCGTGGCGGCAGGGTGGTGATGGTGGGGCTGCTGCCTTCCGGCCCGCAGCCGGTCCTGATCTCCCTGGCCATTACGCGCGAGCTGGAGCTGGTGGGCTCCTTCCGCTTCAATGACGAAATCGACGACGTCATAGCGGCGCTCGCCGACGGCTCCCTGCGGGTGGACCCCGTCGTGACCCACACCTTTGGCCTGGACCGCGGACTGGAAGCGTTCGAGGTCGCCAGGAACGCGGCTGTCTCCGGGAAGGTGCTGCTGGACTTCAGGCCGGCACCGGCGTGAGGAGCGCCGCCGTCGGGGCCCGGAGGGCCAGTGGCGGGTTAGTGGCGCTCGACCGGGACAAACACCCGCGGCTGGTTCTTCCAGCTCGGCTCCATCTCCGAGATGGTCTCGCGCATGATCCGGTTCGAGGCCTCGCGGGCGGCGGCGGCATCCCCGGCGGCGATGGCCTCGGCGACCTCCACGTGCCAGCGCAGCGCCGTCTCCCGCGGGTGGTCCGGCATCAGGCCGTGGATGGTGCGGCCGGTCAGCGTCTCGGTCACCTGGCCCACCATGTTGGCGAACATCTCGTTGCCCGAGCCGGTCAGCAGCAGGGAATGGAACAGGATGTCCAGCTCGAGGAACCGGGGCACGTCCCCGGCCTGCCCGGCGTCGCGCATGGCGTGCGAGATCTCCACGAGTTCGCGGCGGAGCTCCTCGGGGGCGTTGGCCGCGGCCAGCTCGGCGGCCACCGGCTCGACGGCGGTGCGGAGCTCGGCCAGGGAGCGCAGCTGGGCGCCGCGGCCATCGCCGGCCAGCCGCCAGCGGATCACGAGCGGGTCGAAGGGGTTCCAACGGTTCGAGGGCAGCACCCGGATGCCGACGCGTTTGATGGTCTCCACCAGGCCCAGGGACTGGAGGACCCGGACCGCCTCCCGGACCACCGAGCGGGAGACCTTGAGTTCGTCTTCAAGGTGCTCGGCAAGCATGACGTGCCCGGCCGGAAGCTCGCCGGCCACGATCCGGGTCCCGAGGTGCTCAATGGCGCGGTGGTGGAGGCTGGTTGACATAGTCGTAAGCATAATGCGGTGGGCCTGGTCCGGGCCGACCGGAGTGGCGGGCGCCGGTGATCATAGACTGTTTATGACGCGCAGCATTCCGCTCCGTGGGCGCGGCTTTCCCGCGGCCCGCGGAAATACATATGGTTTAAGGACAGCCACAATCCTCAAGAGTGGGTTCCGCCCTCCGCGGCGCGACCTGCCGAGTCCTAGATGAACGTCTGAGACGAATCGCCGTACACGTGGTCTACAGAAATCACCGTGTACAAAAATGAATTGGAGTTTTTGATGTCAGCACACATCGGTGTTACCGGCCTCGCGGTGATGGGGGCCAACCTCGCACGCAACCTGGCCCGGAACGGCTTCACCGTTGCCCTGCACAACCGGTCCGTGGAAAAGACAGACACCCTTCTCGCCAAATACGGCGATGAGGGCGACTTCGTCCGCACCGAGACCCTCCAGGAACTCGTTGATTCGCTGGAGAAGCCGCGCCGCGTCCTGATCATGGTCAAGGCCGGCAAGCCGGTGGACTCCGTGATCGAACAGCTCGAGCCGCTGCTGGAAGCGGGCGACATCATCATCGACGCCGGCAACTCGCACTACGAGGACACCCGCCGCCGCGAGGCTGCGCTCGCCAAGAAGGACCTGCACTTCGTCGGCATCGGTGTCTCCGGTGGCGAGGAGGGTGCCCTCAACGGCCCCTCAATCATGCCGGGCGGTTCCAAGGAGTCCTACGACGCCCTCGGCCCGCTGCTGGAAAAGATCGCCGCGCACGTCGACGGTCAGCCCTGCTGCGCCTGGATCGGCACCGACGGCGCCGGCCACTTCGTCAAGATGGTCCACAACGGCATCGAATACGCCGACATGCAGGTCATTGGAGAGGCCTTCGACCTCCTGCGCTCCGGCGCCGGGATCGAACCGGCCGAGCAGGCCAAGATCTTCGAAGAGTGGAACAAGGGTGACCTCGCCTCCTTCCTGATTGAAATCTCCGCCGAGGTCCTCGGCCACGTCGATGCGAAGACCGGTAAGCCGTTCGTCGACGTCGTGGTGGATGCCGCCGGCCAGAAGGGCACGGGCCGCTGGACGGTCATCTCCGCCCTTGAGCTCGGCTCCCCGACGTCGGGCATCGCCGAGTCCGTCTTCGCCCGGGCCCTGTCCTCCCAGGCCGAGCAGCGCGTGCTGGCACAGGAGCTGCTGGCTGGCGGCGAGGCCGCCGTCGAGGTCCCCGAGAGCTTCGTCGAGGACGTCCGCCAGGCGCTCTACGCCTCCAAGCTGGTCTCCTACGCCCAGGGACTGGACATGCTCACCTCCGCGGCCAAGGAATACGGCTGGGACCTGAAGCTGGATGAAATCGCCTCGCTGTGGCGCGGCGGCTGCATCATCCGCGCGGAACTGCTCAAGGAGATCACCAAGGCCTACGCCGCTGCGGAGAAGCCGGCCAACCTGCTCTTCGCCCCGGCGTTCACCAAGGCGATCGCCGAAGTCCTTCCGGCCTGGCGCCGGGTGGTGTCCACCGCGGTGCAGCTCGGCATCCCGGTGCCGGTGTTCTCCTCCTCGCTGGCCTACTACGACGGCCTGCGCCGCAAGCGCCTGCCGGCCGCCGTCATCCAGGGCCAGCGTGACCTCTTCGGGGCGCACACCTACGGCCGCGTTGACGCCGAGGGCACTTTCCACACCCTCTGGGGCGAGGACAAGTCCGAGATCGAGGCAGTCGACACCCACTGACCCACCCCGTTCCAACGCGACGGCCGGTACTTTCCAGATACGCTGGGAGGCGCCGGCCGTCCGTGTTTCCGCACCGCTCCTGCCCCAGGAGTTCAGCGCCCAAGGAGTTCAACTCATGCCCCAGCCCGTAGCGTTTGTCACCGGTGCCTCCACCGGCATCGGCTTCGAAACCGCGAAAAAGCTTGCCTCGGCCGGCTTCACCGTTTATGCCGGGGCCCGCCGTGTGGAGCTGATGGAGCCGCTGAAGGCATCCGGGGTCAAGGTGGTGGCGCTGGACGTGACCGATGAGGCGTCGATGAGCGCCGTCGTCGGGGACGTGCTGGCCGCGCACGGCCGGAYCGACGTCCTGGTCAACAACGCCGGCTACGGGACGTACGGGTCGCTCGAGGAGGTCGAACTGGCTGAGGGCCGCCGGCAGTTCGACGTGAACGTCTTCGGCCTGGCGCGCATGACGCAGCTCGTGATCCCCGCCATGCGGGCCGCCCGTGCCGGCAGGATCATCAACATCTCATCGATCGGCGGCAAAATGTACGAGCCGCTGGGTGCCTGGTATCATGCGACCAAGTTCGCCGTGGAGGGCCTGAGCGATTCGCTGCGGCTCGAGCTCAAGCCGCACGGTATTGATGTGGCCGTCATCGAGCCGGCCGGGACGCAGTCCGAGTGGGGCGCCATTGCGGCGCAGGGGCTGCTGGCCAGCTCCGGAAACGGCCCTTATGCGGCCCAGGCCAAGGTGGTGGCGGCGGCGTTGGGCACCACGGACAACCCCGCAACGTCGTCGCGGCCCGAGCTCGCTGCCGAGGCGATCCTGCACGCCGCGACCGCCCAGCGGCCCAGGACCCGCTACCCGGTGGGTGCCAGCGCCCGCGGGATCCTGCTGCTGCGCCACCTGCTGCCGGACCGGGCGTTCGACGCCGTCCTGTGGAACATCTACAAGAGGTTCCCGGGTAAGGCTGCCTAGGTACCCGGTTCAGTCGGGAGCCGGTCCAGAGCCCGGTCTAGATCCGGTATTCGATCAGGTATTCGGCAGGGTCGACGGCGGGCTTGGTCTCGCGCTGCGCGTCGCGGTGGCGCCAGGTGGCCGGCACGCCGGTGACGATTGATTCGGCCGGGGCGTCCTTGACCACCACGGCGTTGGCGCCGACGGCGCTGTCCCGGCCGATCGTGATGGGGCCCAGGATCTTGGCGCCCGCGCCGATCACCACACGGTCCTCGATGGTGGGGTGGCGTTTGATCTTGGCGAGCGAACGGCCGCCGAGGGTCACGCCGTGGTAGATCATGACGTCCTCGCCGATCTCGGCCGTCTCGCCGATGACGACACCCATGCCGTGGTCGATGAAGAAGCGCCGGCCGATGGTCGCGCCGGGATGGATCTCGATGCCGGTCAGGAACCGGGCGAGCTGGGAGATCAGCCGCGCCGGGAACCGCAGTGCCGGGTTTTGCCACAGCCGGTGCGTCAGGCGGTGGAACCAGATCGCGTGCAGGCCGGAATAGGCGAAGAAGTTCTCAAAAGAACCTCGAGCCGCCGGGTCGTGGGACCGGGCGGCGTCGAGGTCTTCCTTCAGTCTTGCGAAGAAGCTCACAAAGACCTTTCTGGGCAATCGTGGGTCAGCGGACTTAGCCGCGGATGTCGTCGTACAGCACGGTGGAGATGTAGCGCTCACCAAAGTCGCAAACCACAGCAACAATGAGTTTACCGGCGTTCTCCGGGCGCTTGGCGAGCTCCAGGGCCGCCCAGACGATGGCGCCGGAGGAGATGCCGCCCAGGATGCCTTCCTTGATGCCGAGTTCGCGCGCCACACGGACGGAATCTTCCAGCGTGGCGTCGATGACCTCGTCATAGACGTTGGTGTCCAGGATGTCGGGGACGAAGTTCGCGCCGAGGCCCTGGATTTTGTGCGGGCCGGGGGCGCCGCCGTTGAGGATGGCGGAGTCCTTCGGCTCGACGGCCACGATCTGGACCTCCGGCTTGCGTTCCTTCAGGACCTGTCCGACGCCGGTGACGGTGCCGCCGGTGCCGACGCCGGCGACGAAGATGTCCACCTTGCCGTTGGTGTCGGCCCAGACTTCCTCGGCCGTCGTGCGGCGGTGGATCTCCGGGTTGGCCTCGTTGGCGAACTGCTGGGCCCAGATGGAGTTCTCCGTGTTGGCCACGATCTCCTGGGCTTTCTCCACGGCGCCGCGCATGCCCTCGGAACCGGGGGTCAGGACAATCTCGGCGCCGTACGCGCGCAGCATGACCCGGCGCTCGGTGGACATGGTCTCGGGCATGGTCAGGATGACCTTGTAGCCGCGGGCCGCGCCCACCATGGCCAGGGCGATTCCGGTGTTGCCGGACGTGCCTTCGACAATGGTGCCGCCGGGCTTGAGGGCACCGGACTTCTCGGCAGCGTCAACGATCGCGACGCCGATCCGGTCCTTGACGCTGTTGGCCGGGTTGTAGAACTCCAGCTTGACGGCCACGGTGGCGTCAAGGCCTTCGGTCAGCCGGTTCAGCCGGACCAGCGGAGTTCCGCCTACCAGCTGGGTTACATCGTCATAGATCGGTGCCATGTATGTATGCCTGTCTTTGAAGAGGGTTGACTGAGGTCAGCCTAACGAGCGCCTACAGGCCCTAGCTAAGCATTAAGCCATGCAGAGTAATATTTCCTCGCCTTGGCCAGCTTGGGGTTAATGATGACCTGGCAGTAGCCCTGCTCCGGGTATTTGGCGAAGTAGTCCTGGTGGATTTCCTCGGCCACATGGAACTGGGGCAGCCGGCTGACCTCGGTGACGATCGGGTGCCGCCACAGGGACTGGTTCCGCTCGATCGCCTCCTCGAACACGATCTTTTCCTCGGTGGTCTCGTAGAACATTGAGGAACGGTACTGTGTCCCGACGTCGTAGCCCTGCCGGTTCAGCGTGGTGGGGTCGTGGAGGGCGAAGAACATGTCCAGGATGACCTCGGCGGGAATGACGTCCTCGTCGAATGTCACTGCCACCACCTCGGCGTGGCCTGTGGTCCCGGAACACACAGAGTAGTAGTCGGGGCTGCGGTCATGGCCTCCGGTGTAGCCCGACACGACTGAGCTGACGCCCTTGGTTTTCTGGTAGACGGCGTCGAGGCACCAGAAGCAGCCTCCGCCGAGGACAAAAGTTCTCATGATCTCTTCAATGGTTCGAGGGCCCCGATGATTCCCCACCCACCTTACGAGAGTGTTACGAGTGACCGGGCCGCCCGCGGATAGGGTAAAAATGGGGGTATGGAACCTGTGAACACCGATGTTTCAGCGGAATCCGACCGCCCTGCTGCCGCCGTCGACGCCGGTACCGGCACCGGGGAGGACACCGGCGCCGCGACGCTGGGCCTGATCCAGCTGGCGGTGGAGGAGCTCTGGCCCGAATCCCTGGCGGAGGACTGGGACGAGGTGGGTCTGGTGGCCGGCCACCCGAACGCCGAGGTGCACCGGGTCATGTTCGCGGTCGATCCGACAATTGACGTGATCGAGGAAGCGATCGACTTCGGTGCCGAGCTGCTCATCACGCACCATCCGCTGCTGCTCAAGGGCGTGACGTCCGTGGCCGCGAATACGGCCAMGGGCAAGGCAGTGCACCGCCTCATCGAGTCCGGGACCGCGCTGCTGACCGTGCACACCAACGGTGACTCCGCCGTCGGGGGCGTTTCCGACGTCCTGGCGGACGCGCTGGGCCTGCAGAACGTGGCCCCGCTGATGCCGGCCGCGAACGGGCTCCCCGAGGAAGGCATTGGCCGCGTCGGCGACCTCGACGAGGTCCTGACGCTGGGTGATTTCGCGGCCCGCGTGTACGGCATCCTGCCCTCGGTGGCCGGCGGTGTGCGTGTCTCGGGGGACCGGGACGGGCTGATCCGGCGGGTGGCTGTCTGCGGCGGCGCCGGCGATTCGCTCTTCGGCGAGGTGCGGGCGAGCAACGCGGACGTCTACGTCACGGCGGACCTGCGGCACCACCCGGCATCGGAAGCCCGGGAGGCGGCGGTCAACGACCGGCCGTACCTGATCGACGTTTCCCACTTCGCCAGTGAATGGCTGTGGCTGCCTGCGGCCGCCGAAGCGCTGGGCAATGTGCTCACCGACCAGGGCCACGACGTCGAGATCCGGGTCAGCAGCACCAACAGCGACCCGTGGGACTTCATTCTGACACCGGGCTAAGCCTGGCGTGCGAGGGGCCCCGGGTGAGCGTAGCGAGGCCGGGGAGTACGCTAGGCGCTAGAGTCTAAGGAGCGCCGGGACGGTGCCCGGCTTCGGCCGGATTGGATTTAGCGGAGGTAAATAGTGGCCAAGGCAGCACCGGCGGAACAGTTGAAGTTGCTCGAATTGCAGGGGCTCGATGCCAAGCTCAAGTCCTTGTCCAACCGCCGGCGAAGCCTTGAAAGCGATTCCCGCATMACGGACCTGGAAGCCGCCCTCAGCGTGGCCAACGGTGAGCTCGGTGCCGCTAAGGTGGCCGTCCACGATGCTGAACTGGAGCTCAAGCGCTCAGAGGCCGACGTCGAGCAAGTCGCCTCCCGGATCGAACGCGACGAGGCCAGGCTCAACAGCGGCACGGGGCTGTCCAAGGACCTCGTCGCCCTGCAGCGGGACCTCGTATCGCTGAACAAGCGCCGCTCGGACCTCGAGGACGTGGAGCTCGAAGTCCTTGAACGGCTCGACTCGCTCCGCGCCCGCCAGGCGGCCCAGCAGCAGATTGTGGACGACATCCAGGGCTCCTTCGGCTCCATCCGTGCGGAGCTGGACGAGCAGCTGGCCGAGATCGCCGCCGAAGCCACGGTGGTGCGCGGGCAGCGTGCCGAGTTCGCCGCCGGACTCGACGCCGGAATGCTCGCCGTCTACGAGAAGACCCTGGCCAAGCGCGGCGTCGGCGCTGCCCGGCTCTTCCACGGCACCTCGGAAGGCTCCGGCATGCACCTGAGCCCGGGCGACCTGGCCGAGATCAAGGCCGCGGCCGAGGACGACATCGTGTTCTGCCCGGACTCCGGCTGCATCCTGGTGCGCTCGTCCGAGTGGGCCTAAGCACCCGCCTGCGCCTCAGCTCGGCAGGATAATGTTCAGGGTGTGCGGCTTCCGGTCCGTGCCCTCAACGAGTTCGGCAACCCACTTCTCCGCCGCCGCCTTCTGCAACTGTGCGGGGGTTTGGGGCGCCTTGCCCCGGCGGCTGAGCAAATGCCGTGCCAGTTCGCCCCGGGTGTGCTTGGCAAAGTGGCTGACCACCTTGCGCACGCCCGCGGTCTCGGTGAAGACGTTCACGGCCACCGTCTGTACCGGCGGGGGAGTCCACGCCGCGGCGTAGGTGCTCGACCGGCAATCCACTAACAGCTCACCCGTAGTGGCCGCCGCCAGGGCGTCGTTCAGTTGCGGCTTCCAGAATGAGGCGAGCCGTCCGACGTCGGGCAGCGAAGTCCCCATCGACAGCCGGTAGGCGGGCACGCGGTCGGCGAAGCGGATGGCTCCCCACAGGGCGGAGACCACCAGCACCGATTMGTCGGCCTTCCTCCGCTGCGCCGGGGTCAGCGTGTTGTAGCCGAGGGCGTCAAAGAGCACCCCGGAATACACCTGGTGGGCCGGGGCGGCAGGTTCCGCGTGCAGCCGCGTATTGCGTTCGACGTCGGCGCTCAGGGAGGCGCCGACGCCCAGCAGCGCCAGCGCGTCCTCGTGGGCGCTGACGGTGCCGAGCGCCTCCAGGACCTTGGCGCGGGAGCTGTTGAGGGCGGGAAAGCTCAAGGCGCCCCAGTCGGCGGCGTCCCCGCGCACAGCGGGAGTCTTGCCCTCGGAGGGCGGCAACAGAATTAGCACCGTACGATCCTACCGGCGGCGCGTTCCGCGGGCGCCGCAGTACGCGGCCGGCGGTGGCGGGTTCAGGCGAGGTTGTGGCCCAGGAATGAGAACACCTCGGGCAGCACGGTCCGCCAGTAGCTGTAGTCGTGGCCGCCGGGCCGGAAACCACCCTCCACGTCGCCCTTCAGCCCTGCACGGTAGGCACGAACCGTGGCGGCAAGCGCGTCCCCTGTGCCGCAATCGATCCGCTTGGGCACCGCCGCGAGCCGGGACCGGAGCGCGAACACGTCATGGGCCGCGAAGTCAGCCGGGCTGTCGAATGCTGTGTCCATGCGTGCGTCGTAGTTGTCCCAGACCGCCGGACTCATGGCGGCGACGGCGCGAATTCCGGGCAGCCGGCCCTGGGAGGCCAGCAGGAGCGAACCGAAGCCTCCCATGGAGAGACCGAAGAGGCCGATCCTGCCAAGGTCGTAGCCCCGCTTGCCCAGGAACGGGACAAACTCCTTCACCAGCATCGACTGGGTGTCGCTGCCGTCGGCGCGGGGGTGCCACCAGGTGTTTCCGCCGTCCACCGCGGCGATCGCGAAGGGCGCGCCGCCGGCGTCGAGGTGCCGTTGGAGGGCCTTATGCGCCGATAAGCCCTCGAACAGTGCCTTGTGGCTGCCGTGGAGTCCGTGAAGAAAGACAGCCACGGGCAATTCGGGCCGCGCGCCGCCGGGCGGCAATTCGGGTGCGGCCAGCGACCAATGGCTGGCGATGCCGGGGCGGAAAGCCGAGACGAACGAACCCGTGCTGGTCCGGACCGTCAGCGCGCCGGCGCCGGCCCGCGGCCCTGACGCCGTCGGGCTGGCTGGGCTCGCTGGCGCGGGCGGAGACGTCTCGGGATGCGCGATGCCCTCTGTGCAGGCAGAGAGCGCGGACGCGCCAAGGCCGATTCCTGCCAGCTCAAGCAGCCGGCGCCGGGTCAGGGCAGATTTGTCCATCCCTCGATAATAGGCCCGGGGGGACGCTACGCCGCTTTGATTGGTGGCGTCGTTGTCGGTGCCTCTGGCGTCGCCGTCGCCGAGATCGCCGTCTTGGCCACATGGTCCTCGCGTGCCAGGAAAGCGGCCAGTTCGGCGATGGTGCTCATCAGAGGCGCCGGGAAGACGACGGTTGAGTTCTTGTCCACCCCGATCTCCACAAGGGACTGAAGATTCCGCAACTGCAGGGCGACCGGGTGGGCCATCATCGTGTCAGATGCCGCGCCGAGGGCCACGGCGGCGATCGCCTCTCCTTCGGCCGAAATGATCTTGGCCCGCTTCTCCCGCTCGGCCTCCGCCTGCCGGGCCATCGCCCGCTTCATGCTCTCCGGGAGCTGGATGTCCTTGAGTTCGACGAGCGTCACTTCGACACCCCATTCCAGGGTCATCGCGTCCAGGATTATCCGAATGTCGCTGTTGATGCGCTCAGTCTCCGACAGCGTCTGGTCCAGGCTGTGGCGGCCGACCACTTTCCGCAGGGTGGTCTGGGCGATCTGGTTGATGGCCGCGGCCACGTCTTCGATCGCCACGACGGACTTCACGGAGTCGATCACCCGGTAGTACGCCACTGCCGAGATATCGACGCTGACGTTGTCCTGGGTGATGATGCCCTGTGACTGGATCGGCATTGTCACGATCCGCAGGCTCACCAGCTGAAGCCGGTCCACCACCGGGATGATGAACCGCAGGCCGGGCATCCGTACCGCGACCACCCGGCCCAGACGGAACAGGACGCCCTGTTCGTACTGGCGCACAATCTTGATCGACATCTTGGCGAGAATAGCCACCAGGACGATGGCCAACAGCCAGATGATGATGGCGGTCCAGTTCATCGGGATCACTCTTTCTTGACTAGCAGGAACCCTGCTTAAATTCTCCCACCGGCAGCCCCGAAAGTCCGTGGTGCGGCTGCGCCRGCCGGGAGAACGTAGAATGAACAGCGGATGGGTTGACCAGGCGGCCGCGCGTCACGCAAGTGGCTCGAGGAACGTCCGGGCTCCGCAGAGCAGGGTGGTGGGTAACGCCCACTCGGGGTAACCCGCAGGCCAGTGCCACAGAGAACAGACCGCCTGCGTGCGGCGTGTGCTTGCACAGACCGCAGGGCAGGTAAGGGTGAAACGGTGGTGTAAGAGACCACCAGCTTCCCGGGTGACCGGGAAGGCTAGGTAAACCCCACCCGGAGCAAGGCCAGACAGGACACGTTTGAGGGCTGCTCGCCCGAGTGTTCGGGTAGGCCGCTGGAGGGCGTCGGCAACGGCGTCCGTAGATGGATGGCCGCTACTCCCGCGCCGGTAACAGCGCGGGAACACAGAACCCGGCGTATCGGTCAACCCATCCACCCAACGCCGACAATCTTCGATGAGGTTTGCCGGATCCGGCCGACGTCATTGACCTGCCACATCCGCCGGCTGCATTTTGCCYCGCACACCGTCGGTGCGGTTGTGCTGGAGTACTAGGACCCGCCCGTCTGTGGCCACTGAAGGGTTGTTGTTCACAATCTGTACCGAGACGAGTTTGCCTTCGTGGTTGAATGCGCCCTCTGCCTCGTAGGTGTAGTTCGCGTTCGTGAGATATCCGGGCTTGAGTTTGTTGACCAAATCCATGAAGTCGGCGCGCGTGTATTTGCTGGAGATCGACAGTTTGCCGTTGGAGTCCCAGGCCTGGAAGGTCGGGCTCTCCGACTGACTGCCCTGGATCAGGTAGAAATAGTTGCCGACCCATGCCAGGCCCTGGTTCTTACCGGCGGTCCGCGCACCGGCCTGGGCGGGGATGGTTGCTATCAGAGCGGGATTGCCGGCTTGAACGCTGGCCCAGTCGTAGACGTAAAAGCTGCTCACCGAAGTGGTGCCGGCGTCAGTTGTTGCCATGTATCTGCCGGACACGTCCGCGCGCCATATACCGTTGATTGGAATGTTGGCACCCTTGGTGCCGGTGGTGTAGTTGTAGACAGCATAGGTGGACGCATTCGTCCGCGCCCCACCGGTTGCCCTGATGATGAAGCAAAGCTGCCCTCTTTCGTTGTAGAACCAGGGCAATGCTTCCGTCCAGCACAGATCTTCGGTTGTGACGATTCTCGACGACTTCCTGATCCCTGCGGGGAGGGTTCGGACGTCAATTCGCAATTCGGTGCCATTCTGGTTTGACACGTAGATTTCCTGTGCGCCCTCGTTGATGGACACGCCTTGCGGCCATGTTGTTTCACCGTTTTCCCGGACGGGGAACTCGCAGAGGAGCGCCACGCTGTCGAGCAGGGCGAGGGGGTCCTGGGTCATCTGGAGCGTGCCACGGTCGGCGGCCCCAGGGACGGTGGGGTCGGCGGCCGCGCCGATTTGTGCCGCCGCTGCGGAGTTGTTCAAGGCTGCGGCCACGGCTGCCAGCGCGGTTGCCAACCAGGCCCGCCGTGTCAAGATCAGCCACTGCGCTGCGCTGAATGGAGTTCCTCGGGGCGATGGCCTCATTTCAGAGCCCGTCATAAGACGTAAGGTACTCTTGAGGTCCCCAGCCGTCTATGGTCTCCGGAAGTCTGACTGGCCCCACGGCTCCATGAGTCGCGCACAAATTTGCTCAGGCCTCMTGTCGGCCTCATTTCTCAAGGCGGCAGACGGCCGCCCCGTCCGTTCCGCCGTGTGCCGCCTACGTGCGGCGGTGCACGCCAGCCCGGATGCTTGACATCATGGCCGCGGAACTAACACACTTCAATCAACGCTTCAAGGAGCGGTAGCTTCGGCGATGGTTGAGGAGTCATAGTGCCGGACGATGCTGAGTACGACTATGTGATCGCCGGGGGTGGTACCGGCGGCAGCGTTCTGGCTGGCAGATTGAGTGAAGACCCCTCAGTCCGTGTGCTTCTGCTCGAGGCGGGCAGGTCCGACCGCCATCCCTTCATCCACATGCCCGCGGGCTTCCCGAGACTGAAGGGGGGCCCGTATCAGTGGGCGTATAGCAGTGTTCCGCAAAAGCACAGCAACGGCCGCAGCATCCCGCTCCCTCAAGGCCGCGGGCTTGGCGGCGGCGGGTCCATCAACTCCCAGGTCTTCACCCGCGGCGTGGCTGGGGACTACGACGGGTGGGCCGGGGACTACGGATGCGAGGGCTGGTCCGCCGTCGAGGTGTCCAAGTATTTCATTCGCTCGGAGTCAAACACCAGGCTCTCAGGACCCCACCATGGAACCACAGGGCCGCTCGGCGTCTCTGATCTCCGGCGTCCGCACACGCTCTCGGCGGCATTCGTGCAGGCGGGCCAGGAGTTCGGGCTGCCCTACAACAACGATTTTAACGGGGCGAAGCAGCTCGGCGTTGGCTTCTATCAGACCACTACCAGGAATGGGCGCCGGTGCAGCGCAGCCGTCGCCTATCTGAAACCCGCGCGCAGGCGGCCCAATCTCACTGTCCGCGTCAATGTGACCGTCTCCAAGGTGGTCATCAAGAATGGCCGCGCCGTCGGCATCCAGACGATTGAAGGCGGAGTCGCGCGAACCTACGGGGCCCGGCGCGAGGTGCTGATCGCCAGCGGCGCGTTTGGCTCGCCCAAGTTGCTGCAGCTTTCAGGCATCGGCGACCCGGCAGACCTTGCCGCCGCCGGCATCGACGTGCTCCACGCCCTGCCAGGGGTCGGGRAGAACCTGCAGGACCACCTTGACCTGGACATCATCTACGAGCTCACCGATGACCACAGCCTGGACCGGTTCAATCGGGTGCGCCCGGCGACAGTCCTGGCGGGCCTCGAGTATCTGGCCTTCCGCACGGGACCGTTCGCGTCCAACCTCGTCGAGGCCGGTGGCTTCAGCTACGCCAACACAGATGAGAAGACCCCGGACCTGCAGTTCCACTTCCTGCCCGCGGCGAGGTCGGAGCCGGGCATTGCGTCGCTGCGGCCCGGATTCGGGGCGACGCTCAACTCGTACTTCCTGCGCCCCCGCAGCCGGGGGACAGTTCGCGTCGCGTCCTCAGATCCCACAATGACACCGATCATCGATCCGAATTTCCTGGCAGATGACTACGATCTGGAGATGACGATCGCAGGCGTGCAGCAGAGCCGGCAAATCATGGAACAGTCATCGATGGCGGCGTTCATCCAGAAGGAGCACATCGGCGACGGCTCCCGGGTGGCAACCCGCGACGAGTACGTGAATTTCGTGCGGTCCTACGGACGGACCTCGTACCACCCGGTCGGCACTTGCGCCATGGGTACCACCGACGATTCCGTTGTCTCCCCGCGGCTGAAGGTCCACGGGCTGGAGGGATTGCGGGTCGTTGACTCCTCGATCATGCCCCGGCTGGTCAGTGCCAACACCCAGGCACCCACCATCATGATCGCGGAAAAGGCCGTCGACATGATCCTTGAGGACGCAGAGGGGCTTACGCCCGGCGCGGATGGTTTTGCCGACTTCGACGTGGCCCCAGACAGTGTGTGAGTCAATTCACGCGCAACAGGCACCCCACCCTGMCTGGCCGCCCGTAGAATTGATGGTGAACGTAGAAGTTCTGCCGCCGGGCCTGCGTTCGCAGCCGGCGGTTTTTCTTTGCGCTCGATGAGGCGCCCGGGGTGGACCGAATCCCCGCCGGTGCCCGGTACCGGACACCCTCCGGCGGCCGACTTCCCCCTACGAGGACGTAGGGGGTGGATTCTAGGAAGGTAGTTCTGTGAGCCAGACGTCAGATTCTTGTCTTGATACGTGGATGGGCCGTGAGGCACTCGCCGAGGCGATGATCCCCGTGATCGGCCGGCTGTACCGCGAGAACAACGTGGTGACCTCCATCCACGGACGCAGCCTGATCAACAAGTCCACCATGAATATCCTCAAGGCCCACYGCTTCGCCCGCAGGATGAGCAAGGAAGAACTGCGCCTTGAGGAGACGGCCCCGCTGCTGGAGGCCCTGACCAAGCTGGACCTCGGCGCCGCGGCGATCGACATTGCCCGCCTCACCGAGAAATACCGCGCCGAGGGCGACGGCGCCAGCCTGGATGAGTTCCTCCGCGCCGAACTCGCCGAGGTTGTCGGCAAGCGCGGCGGCGACGACCGCACCAGCACCGACGTCGTCCTCTATGGTTTCGGCCGCATCGGCCGGCTCCTGGCCCGGCTCCTGATCGAAAAGGCAGGCGGCGGCCACGGCCTRCGCCTGCGTGCCATCGTGGTCCGCCGCGGTTCAGACAACGACCTTGCCAAGCGCGCGAGCCTGCTGCGCCGCGACTCCGTCCATGGCTCCTTCGAAGGCACCATCAAGGTTGACCTCGAAAACAACACCATCACGGCCAACGGCGTCCAGATCCAGGTCATCTACTCGGACAACCCCTCCACGGTGGACTACACCGCCTACGGCATCCACGACGCGCTCGTCGTCGACAACACGGGCCGCTGGCGCGACGCCGAGGGCCTTTCCCAGCACCTGTTGAGCAAGGGTGTTGCCCGCGTTCTCCTCACCGCACCGGGCAAGGGCGAGTTGAAGAACATTGTGCACGGCATCAACCACGGCACCATCGACGACTCGGACACGATCGTCTCGGCGGCGTCCTGCACCACGAACGCCATCACCCCTGTGCTCAAGGCGATCAACGACCGCTACGGCGTGGTGCACGGCCACGTGGAGACGGTCCACTCCTTCACGAACGACCAGAACCTGATCGACAACTTCCACAAGGGCGACCGCCGTGGACGCTCTGCCGCGCTGAACATGGTAATCACCGAGACCGGTGCCGCCAAGGCCGTGGCCAAGGCCCTGCCGGAACTGCTCGGCAAGCTCACGGGCAGCTCCATCCGCGTCCCCACCCCGGACGTCTCGCTGGCCATCCTGAACCTGAACCTGGAGAACGGCACCACCAAGGATGAGGTCAACGACTACCTGCGGGAAATGTCGCTGCACTCCGAGCTGCGCAAGCAGATCGACTACATCGATTCGCCCGAGGTTGTCTCCACGGACTTCGTCGGCTCACGCCGGGCAGGCATCGTCGACGGCCTGGCCACGATCTCCAACGACAAGAACCTCGTCCTGTACGTCTGGTACGACAACGAGTTCGGCTACAGCTGCCAGGTGGTCCGCGTCATGGAGGAAATGGCCGGGGTCAACCCGCCGTCCTTCCCCGCCAAGGATGCTGCGTCCATCCTCGAGGCCGCAGGGCTGCCCGTCGAGGTCTAGCCAGGGCGAATGTCCCTGACCGGGACATGTTCCTCCTTTCCCGGCCGATGCACTGGAATCGGCCGGGAAAGGGAACCACAATGGAGCCATGGAACCGAACCCGGCTGTTGAACACGAGACCACCCTGGAACACGCGCTGGACGTCGCGCGGAGCAACGCGAAAGAAGCGAAGCGGCTGCTGGACGACGCCCTCGTCAAACGCCAGTCCGGTGAAGTCAACGACGACCGGGTGACCCAGCTCCAGGGCCTGCTGGATCTGGCCAACGAAGATCTGAAACGGGTCACGCGGGAGCAATAGGCCCCCCGCGTTCCGCCACCGGTCCCCAACACTGTGGACAACCGCCCGAGTGGCGTGGCGTCCGCATAGGCTCAGGGCGTGCAGCCAAAACGCCGCGAGCGGCCGCCCACATGAGCGCCACCTGGATGGATTTCCGCCGCGCCCGCCGCCACTCCCGCCAAGCCTGGATCCTCCTTGCCGCGGCCGGCCTGGCCGTCCTGGGCGGCCTGGTCTGGTTCTTCACGGCCGGCCAGTTTGCCGCCGCGGAACCGCAAATCGCCGGCCCCAGCGAGGCCCCCGTCATTGCCCAAGGGTGGATGAACGCGGTGGACGCCGTCCGGGCCGTCCCGCAGGGAAGCGCTGCCGGCGTGCTCGACACCCTCGCGGTCAAGGGACGGTCGGCGAAGAACAACTATGACCGGGGCGCGTTCGGCCAGGCGTGGCTCGACGTCGACCGCAACGGCTGCGATACGCGCAACGACATCCTCCGCCGCGACCTGGCGGCCGCCGAATTCGTCAGTGGCTCCCGCTGCCAGGTGGCCGGCGGCACGTTCCAGGAACCGTACACCGGCCGCACGATCGTTTTCCGGCGCGGCGCCGAAACCAGTGCTGCGGTGCAGATCGACCACGTCGTGGCGCTGGGAGACGCGTGGCAAAAAGGCGCCCAGCAGCTCACCGCGCAGCAGCGCGAACACCTGGCCAACGATCCCCTCAACCTGATCGCCGTCGACGGTCCCGCCAACCAGGACAAGAGTGCCTCCGACGCCGCCACCTGGCTGCCGCCAAACAAGGCTTTCCGCTGCCACTACGTCGCCCGCCAAATTTCGGTCAAGGCGGCCTACCGGCTGTGGGTCACGGCGGCAGAGAAGGAGGCGATGAAACGGATCCTGGCCTCGTGCCCAGGGCAACAGACGATCGTGCCGCGCTGACGCGCCCTTCGCAGTTTCCGGGCTGGAGGACCCTTGCAGCCGTTCTGCTGCCCGGCGACAATGGGCGCGGTGGGACAAACCGCGCGCCCCAAATGCTGGAACGGAAGCCATGGCACATCGCACGCACAATTCAGGCAAGGGGCACGCCGGCCACAAGAAGGGCTCCGCACGGCGGCCGGCCCGGCTCGACGCCGGACTCTACAAGGCCGAACTTCTGCGGCTCCAGGCAGAACTGGTTGCCCTCCAGGAGTGGGTCCGGAGCACCGGGGCGCGGGTCCTCATCATCTTCGAGGGTCGGGATGCAGCCGGTAAGGGGAGTGCAATCAAGCGGGTCACCGAGTACCTGAATCCGCGGTTTGCCCGGATAGTCGCGTTGCCGGCGCCGACGGAGCGCGAACGCGGTGAATGGTACTTCCAGCGCTATGTGGCGCATCTGCCCGCCGCCGGGGAAATCGTCCTGATGGACCGCTCCTGGTACAACCGCGCCGGCGTCGAACACGTGATGGGCTTTTGCACCCCGGCGGAGCACAAACGCTTCATGGCCCAGTGCCCGGTTTTTGAACGGCTCCTCATCCAGGACGGCATCCTGGTCTTCAAGTACTGGTTCTCGATCAGCCATGGGGAACAGGAGCGGCGGTTCAAATCCCGGCTGGATGATCCCATGCGGCAATGGAAGCTCTCGCCGATGGACCGGGAGGCAATCCTGCGCTGGGAAGACTACTCGCGGGCCAAGGACGACATGTTCGTGCAGACAGACACCGCGGATTCACCCTGGTACGTGGTGGAAGCCGAAGACAAACGCCGGGCACGGATCAACCTCATCGCCCACCTGCTCTCCAGCATCGATTACACCGAAGTGCGGACCGAGCCGGTGACCCTTCCGGAACGGCCGAAGGCCGTCAACTACACGCGCCCGCCGCGGGAACTGTTCCGCTATGTCCCGGACTCCGCGGCGAGATTCGAAAAGCCGGCCGCGGACTGAGCAGGATCGGTTGGTTCAGTAGACTGCCGCATGGACATTGTGAAATACGTGACACCGTTCCTTGGCACCTGGCATGGACAAAACCGCTTGCGGCTCATGCCCACGGACGACTACAAGGCTTCGGCGGCCACCGCCACGGTGACGGTGACCGCCGCACACTTCGCGAGTGTCGCCTACACCTGGTCAGACGGTGAGAGCCAGCAGGAAGGCCTCCTGATCCTGGCCGGCGGCGCGTCCGGCGCGGATCCCGCCACCGCTGTGTGGCTGGACTCCTGGCACACGGGCAAGGCGCTGATGCAGTTTTCCGGGACCGTGGGCGGCGACGGCGTCCTCCGGCTCAACGGCTCCTATGCGGCGCCGACCGGCCCGGACTGGGGCTGGCAGATCCACCTGCACCCGGCGGACGGCCCGGGCGGACGCATCACCATGCACAACCTGGTCCCGGGCGAGGACCCGTATCAGGTGGTGGAGCTGGTACTCGACCGGTAGGGTACCGGCATGGACATCATCCTCGTACCCGGATTCTGGTTGGACGCCTCGTCGTGGGCTGACGTCACCCCGCCGCTGACCGCGGCCGGGCACAAGGTCCACCCGTTGACGCTGCCGGGCCTGGAGTCGGCCGATGCGCCGCGCGCTGGGATCGGCCTGCGCACCCACATCGACGCCGTGGTGGCGAAGATCGATTCCTTCGACGCGCCGGTGGTCCTGGTGGGCCACTCCGGCGGCGGGGCCATCATCCATGGCGCCGTCGATGCCCGCCCGGACCGGGTGGCCCGGGCTGTCTACGTGGACAGCGGACCGCTGGGGGAGGGCGGGGTCATCAATGACGAACTCCCGGCCGACGGCGACGAGGTGCCGCTGCCGCCGTGGGAGCTTTTCGAGGACGCGGACCTCACCGACCTGACCGACGAGCTGCGCGCCATGTTCCGTGCCCGTGCCATCCCGCAGCCGCGCGGCGTGGCCCAGGACCGGCAGCAGCTCTCGGATGAACGCCGCTTCGAGGTTCCGGTCACCGTCATCGCCTGCGAATTCCCGTCCTCGATGCTGACGGAAATGGTTGCCGGCGGCCACCCGTATGTGGCGGAGCTCGGACGGATCCGCCAGGTCGACTACGTGGACCTGCCTACAGGCCACTGGCCGCAGTTCACCAGGCCGGCAGAGCTCGGAGCCGCGATCCTGGCCGCCGTCGACCGGACCTAAAGGAACTGGCCGGCCGGGTCACTGCTGACCCGGGAAATCCCGCCGAAATTCTCCACCTTTGGGACCCGCCGCCGGCTCGTCCCGCCAAACCGCCGGCGATTTCCTGCGCGTCGGCGTCAAACGTGGGGAAAGTCCGCGTGCAGCAGCGCCTAACTGCCGCCGTCAGTGGCCGAACGGGTCCGGGTCTACTCCCGGCATCCAGGTCAGGCCGGGAACGCCCCAGCCGCTGCGCTTGGCCTGCTTCATGGCCCGGCGGGCATAGCGGTCAATGAGCCGGTTGACGTAGAGCTTGCCGTCGAGGTGGTCGTACTCGTGCTGGATGACCCGGGCGAACCACCCGGTCGCCTCGAATTCCACCGGCTTCCCGTCACCGTCGAAGCCCTGGACCCTCGCCCATTCGGCCCGCTTGAGCGGATACTGTCCGCCGGGGAAGGACAGGCAGCCTTCCTCTTCCTCGTCGGGGTCCGGCAGCGCGCCGGAAATCTTCGAAAGTGTCAGGACAGGATTGACCACGACGCCGGTGGGCGCGGCGCCGTCGTCGTTGTCGTACTTGTACACGAAGAGCCGCTTGCCGACCCCCACCTGGGGGGCCGCCAGCCCGACGCCGTTGGCGGCGTCGTTGGTCTCGAACATGTCGGTGATCAGGGTGCGGAGCTCGTCGTCGAAGACGTCGACTTCCGCGGCCCGGCGGTGCAGCACGGGCTCGCCCCAGATCGTGATGGGCAGGACGGTCATATCAGGAAAGTTCCTCGGATGCAGGTGGAGTCGCGGCGTCTCAGCCGGCGATGGTGCGGCCGACGACGTCGCGCATGATTTCGTTGGTGCCGCCGAAGATCGTCAGCAGCCGGGCGGCGAGGTAGGCCTGGGCCACCGGGTATTCCATGATGTAGCCGTACCCGCCGTGCAGCTGCAGGCAACGGTCCGTGACGGACTTGGCGCGCTCGGACGCCCACAGTTTGGCACGGGCAGCGCCTGCGGCGTCGAGCTCTCCGGCGTTGAACGCCAGGATGGCCTGGTCCACGTACGCTTCGGTGACCTCGACCTCCGTGAGGAGGTCGGCGAGTTCGAAGCGGCTGTTCTGGAAATCGATGATTCGCTCGCCGAACGCGTTGCGGTCCTTCGTGTAGCGGACAGTCGCCTCGTAGGTGGCGCGCACGACGGCGGAGCTTGCCACGGCGATCGCCAGCCGGCCCTGGGGGAGCTGTTCGGCCGCGTACTGCAGGCCCTTGCCTTCCTCGCCGACGAGGTCCGCGTGCGGGACGCGGACGTTGTCGAAGAACAGCTCGGCCGTGTCGGAGGCCTTGAGGCCCATCTTGTCCAGTTGCTTGCCGGTGTTGTAGCCCTCACCCTTCTGGACCATGAAGAGCGAGAACGAGTCGCGGTTTCCGCGTCCGGTGCCGCCGTCAGTGCGGGCCAGGACGAGGGAGGCGTCGCCGGAGATGCCGTTGCCGATAAACGTTTTCTGGCCAGTGATCAGCCAGTCGTCGCCGTCGCGGACTGCCTTGGTGCGGATGCCGCGCAGGTCGGAGCCGGCCCCCGGTTCGGTCCAGGCGACCGAGGTGATCTTTTCGCCCGAGACCATGCCCGGGAGCCAGCGGGCCTTGAGGTCATCGGAGCCGTAGGCCAGCAGGTGGGGGAGGACCATGTCATCGTGCAGGTGGAACGCCAGGCCGACCGCGAGGTGGTTGCTCTTGGCGAATTCTTCGTCCAGCACTGTCCGGAATCGGTAGTCGGACATCCCCATGCCGCCGAACTCTTCCGGCACGGCCAGGCCCAGCAGGCCCTGCTCGCCGGCAGCGGACCACAGTTCCCGGGGCATCATGTGGTCCTCGTCCCACTGGGTGTAGTGGGGAGCGACCGCACGCGCGTTGAACTCGGCGGCCATCTCACGGAACATCTCGTGGTCTTCTTCAAACAGCTTGCGCTTCACTGCGATTCCTTCCAATACAGACAACAAAGGCCGCACCGGATAACCGGTGCGGCCTTTGGAAAAGGTCGGACAATCACTGCCGTCCTTCATGAGGGTGAGCGACGGGGGTTGAACCCGCGACCTCCTGGACCACAACCAGGCGCTCTGCCAACTGAGCTACGCCCACCATGTGCCATATCACGCCCTCCGGCGAACCGGCTGACTGGAAAGGCAACGACAAATAGCTTACCTGCTGTTTGGGGGTGGTTTTGCCACTTTTGCGATTTTCGCCGAAATTTCCGCGAAACGTGGCGCAGATTACTTTTCCGCGCCACGTCCCCGGCGACGTTTCATAGGCTCTGCTGCGCGGAGGGGAGGTGTGCGGGCGCTACTCCGCCGGGGTGGGCTCGGCTGCTTCGCCGCCCATGACGCGCTTGGCGATCCGCTGCGCCGTGGCACTGTCCGGGCCCGGCGCGGGGACAAATACGGCCTCGCGATAATACCGGAGTTCGTCGATGGAGTCCTTGATGTCGCCGAGCGCCCGGTGGCCGCCCAGCTTGGCCGGGGACTGGAAGTAGGCCCGGGCAAACCAGCGGCGGGAGAGTTCCTTGATGGTGCTCACATCGATGACCCGGTAGTGCAGGTGCTCCACCACGTCGGGCATGTCGCGGACAAGGAACACGCGGTCGGTGCCCACCGAGTTGCCGCCGAGCGGGGCCTTCCGGGGATCCGGCACCCATTTCTTGATGTAGGCGAGCACGGCTGCCTGCGCTTCGGCCATCGTCTTGCCGTGCGGAAGCTCCGCCAGCAGGCCGGACCGTGTGTGCATGTCGCGGACAAAGTCGTTCATCTGGGCCAGCGCGGCGTCGTCGGGCTTGATCACGACGTCGACGCCGTCCCCCAGGATGTTGAGCTCCGAATCGGTCACCAGGGCGGCCACCTCGATAAGGGCGTCATTCTTGGTGTCCAGGCCGGTCATTTCGCAGTCGATCCAGACGATGCGTTCGTTAGTAATAGGCACCCGCCCAGCCTACCGTTCCGACGTCACAGAGCCGTCCGGTGCTAGGATTTCGAATACGCGGCCGCCGAATTATTTCGGCACTTATTTCTTCGACGCGGCGCCCCGGGCCGGACACTGCGGCCGGCTGTGGGCGGAATTGTGGCCCACAACAGATTGGACGATCCTGACATGACGGCGCCTGTGCCTGCGGCGGGGGAAACGGCTGCCGGTACGTCCCGCCCGTCCACGTCCCGCCCTTCTGCGGCCGGCCGGACCGCGCTCACCCCGGCTGCGGCCTCCCCTGAGGGGGAAGGGGCCGTCGGCGACGTCGATAACCCGCGGTCCCCGATCCTTGCCGGGTTCCTGGGCTCGCTGTTCATGACTATCGGTTCGATCGGCGTCGGCTGGCTTGCCCCCGCATCCGAACTCCGCCGAGTCCCGCTGTTCATCTGGATGCGCACCGAGGCCCTCGGCGTCGCCCTCTGCATTGTCCTGCTGGCCTTCGGCGGCATGCTGCTTGTCCGCGCCTGGCTGCGGCTCGGCCAGCGCGTCCGGGTCTGGGGGGCCGGGGCCCGCAAGGCCACGCTCCAAGCGACGGTGGCGTGGGGGCTGCCGCTAATGTTCTCTGTGCCGCTGTTCAGCCGCGACGTCTACGCGTACATCGGCCAGGGCCGGCTCATGGTGGAGGGCTTCAACCCCTACGAAAACGGCATTTCGGCGCTGTCCAACTACTTCCAGCTGGGCGCCGACAGAATGTGGACCGAAGCTCCCGTCCCCTACGGGCAGCTGTTCCTGTGGATCGAACAGTTCGTGGTCTGGGCCACCAACGTGCACCCTKAAGGCAGCATCATGCTGTTCCGGATCGCGGCCCTGGTGGGCGTGGTCCTCTGCGTGATCTACGTGCCGAAACTGGCCGAACTGCACGGAGTGAACCCGAACCGGGCCCTGTGGCTGACGGCGGCCAACCCGCTGTTCCTCACCAACTTCATCGCCAGCGTCCACAACGACGCCCTCATGATCGGCCTGGCCCTGGCGGGCCTTTATTACTGCGCCACGCGCCGGGTCATCCTCGGAATCGTGCTGGTCACGCTCTCCATCTCGGTCAAGCCCATCACGGTGGTCTTCCTGCCGTTCATCGGCCTGCTCTGGGCGGGCAAGGGCGCCAGCTGGCCGCGCAAGTTCGTCTTCTGGGCCCTCACGGCCGGCATCAGCGTGGCCTTGCTGTATCTCATGAGCCGGGTCAATGGCTTCGGCTTCGGCTGGATTAACGGGCTGTCCGCCCCGGGCAGCATCTGGATCTGGTACGCGCCTGTTGGCCTGGTGGGCCTGATCGTGGCCTCCATCTCCAACGCCTTCGGGCTCGACGGCTGGGGACTGGCCAAGTGGGCGTTCGACGCCGGCAAGCTGCTCGCCGTCGGCATCGTCGCCTGGCAGATCTTCCGCGGCGACTACGACCGGCTGATGCGCCGGCTCACCCTGGCGTTCGCCGCCGTCGTGCTGCTGTCCCCGATGATCCAGTCCTGGTATATCGTCTGGCTCATCCCGCTCTTCGCCGTCACGGGCATCCGCGACGACTGGCAGGTCAAGGCGCTCTACTTCATCGTGTCCTTCTTCATGGTGTACGCGATCTCGGACCAGCTCGACGTCTTCCCGTACCTGCAGACCGCGGATCTGGGCCTGGCCCTGGCGCTGGCCCGCAACGCCGCGGCGATCATTGCGTTGCTGTTTGCGCTATACCTGATCTTCCTTGACCCGAAGACGAAGCTGCTGTTCACCAAGTCGGACGAGCCGGTCACCGCGCGGCCGATCATCTAGGGCTGGTTCTGGCTAGGCCGCCAAGTTCCTGAGCRCTTCCTTGCGCGAGAGCGGACTGAGCCGGTCCGCATGCCGCCGCACAAACGCTTTCACCCAGGCCGGATCCGTCCTGCCGTACTGGCGCAGCGCCCACCCGATCGCCTTGCGGATGAAGAACTCCCGGTCCTCGAGGTTGGCCTCGATCACAGCGGCCAGGAGCTCCGTGTCCGTGGCGTCCTTCGCCCCCAGCTGTGCGGTGATCGCGGCCCGCCGGACCCAGAAGTCCTCGTCCCGGCTCCAGCGTTCGAGCACCGGCGTCAGTTTTGCCCGGTGGGCCTGCAACAGGGCGCCCAGCCGGTGGGCCACCCCGTCCACCAGGTCCCACCACGCTCCGGTGCGGATGATTTCCTCATAGAGGGCCAGCATGCCCAGTTCCCCGGCTGCCGGCTTGAGCCCCGTGAGCTCGATCGCGGCATAGCGTTCCTCACGGTGTCCGGCGTTGCGCCACAGCACAAGCACGGCGGACTGCAGCTCCGCCAGGGTGCCCGGCGGGTGGTCCGCGGCCGCGGCCCGGACAATGCTGCGAACCTCGGGAACCCGCACGCCCAGGGATGGCATCTGCGATTTC
This sequence comes from Arthrobacter sp. P1_A5, assembly GCF_056406825.1. Classification (NCBI taxonomy): domain Bacteria; kingdom Bacillati; phylum Actinomycetota; class Actinomycetes; order Micrococcales; family Micrococcaceae; genus Arthrobacter; species Arthrobacter sp. P1_A5. The sequence goes on from NZ_JBFTZL010000029.1 coordinate 28,225, forward strand.
ATGTAGGCCTGGGCCCCCGCGGCGCGGCCCGGATCGGCAGCAGCCTGGAGGCTGCCGCGGATCGCGTCAATCAGTTCCGTGGTGGTCATGAGGCCACTGTAGACA
>NZ_JBFTZL010000030.1:0-27965 GCF_056406825.1 Arthrobacter sp. P1_A5
GTCTGACGGGGCGGACTCCTCCGTGGTTCCGCCGGTCGCGCCTCCGCACCAAATCTGGTCACCCAGCCCGGAGCCCTTGCGGCCCGGGCGATGCTTGCTAGCCTGAGGCTGTGAAGTACGAATCCCTGTGGATCGGAATGCTCCTCGGCGCGGCCCTCGGCTTCGCCATCGGGGTCACCACCGTCGACAAGCCGTTCACGGGCCTGCTGATCGGCCTCGGGGTCGGCGCACTCGTGGGCCTGGGCATCCGGAAGGACCCTACGAAGCGCTAGGGAATTTCGCGGCATCTGCTGCCCGCGCGCCCTGAACTGCCGGAGCCTGAACTACCGTAGGCTCCCGCGCCCTGAGGTGCCGGGCCAAGAATATTGGGGTCCCGCGCGCCTCACCCCGCAGCCACACCCCGCATTCGCTCACCCCTTGACTCCCCGGCCCAACCTTCCCTACACTTTTCATAAAGCAGAATCTTAATTCCACAAAGCGGAAAACAGGCAAGAGGATCTGCAAGGCAAAGGTGCCCGGGATCCAGCTCCCGCCCACACCGGAAGGAACCCACAATGACGTACACCGTGAACTGCTCCATCCTCCTGACGGAGTTCCCCCTCTGGGAACGCCCGGCCGCCGCGAAGGCCGCTGGTTTTGACGCCGTCGAATTCTGGTGGCCCTTCGAGACATCCGTCCCCACCGACGTCGAGGTTGCCCGGTTTGAGAACGCCATCACTGACGCCGGCGTGCAGCTCACAGGCCTGAACTTCAACGCGGGCGATATGCCGGGCGGTGACCGCGGCCTGGTCTCCTGGCCGGCACGTTCCACCGAGTTCCAGGACAACATCGACGTCGTCGCCGGCATCGGTGAGCGCCTCGGCTGCAAGGCCTTCAACGCCCTCTACGGCAATCGTATTGACGGCGAATCTGCTGAGCAGCAGGACGCCATTGGCGCCGAAAATCTTGCGACGGCGGCTGCCGGCGTGGCCCGCATCGGCGGTACGGTCCTCCTGGAACCCGTCAGCGGCGCCCCCCGGTACCCCCTGCTCAAGGCACAGGACGCCCTCGACGTCATCGCCCGGGTGAAGCAGGAATCCGGCGCCGGGAACGTCAAACTCCTCGCGGACTTCTACCACCTGGCCGTGAACGGTGACGACGTCGCCGCCGTCATCGAAAAGCACGCCAAGGACTTCGGCCACATCCAGATCGCCGACAACCCCGGCCGCGGGGCTCCCGGAACCGGGCAGCTTCCCCTCGGCGAATGGATCGCCCGCAGCCGCGCACTCGGCTACGAAGGCTACATCGGCCTCGAATACAAGGAACCGGCGCAGACCGCGTTCAGCTGGGCCATCCGCCAGCGCGTGTCCTCATAACCGCCCCGCCAACCAAACAGCACGCACCCGCCTCCCCCGGCACATAAGCACACCCGCGCTAAAACGCACACAAAGACTTCAGAAAGAGAACCACAATGAGCAACATCGCAGTCATCGGCCTCGGTATCATGGGCCTGCCCATGGCCGTCAACCTCGTCAAGGCCGGCCACACGGTCACGGGCTTCAACCGCAGCCAGGACAAGACCGACAAGCTCGTCTCCGAAGGCGGCAAGGGTGCCGCGAGCATCGCGGAGGCCGTCAGGGACGCCGACGTGGTCATCACCATGGTGCCGGACTCCCCCGACGTCGAAGGCGTGGTCAGCGGTCCCGACGGCGTGTTCGCCAACGCCAAGCCGGGCGCCCTGTGGGTTGATGCCAGCAGCATCCGCCCAGACGTCGCCAAACGCCTCGCCGACGACGCCCGGGCCGCCGGGATCCGTCCCCTCGACGCCCCGGTCTCCGGCGGCGAACAAGGCGCCATCGACGCCGCGCTCTCCATCATGGTGGGCGGTGACGCCGCCGACTTCGAGGCGGCACGGGATGTCCTGGCCGCCGTCGGCAAGACCATCGTCCACGTGGGGCCCTCCGGCTCCGGCCAGACCGTCAAGGCAGCCAACCAGCTGATCGTGGCCGTCAACATTGAAGTCCTTGGCGAGGCGATCGCCTTCCTCGAGGCCTACGGCGTGGACACGGACGCCGCCCTCAAGGTCCTCGGCGGCGGCCTGGCCGGCTCCAAGGTCCTGGAGCAGAAGGGCCAGAAGATGCTGGACCGCAACTTCGACCCCGGCTTCCGCCTGGCCTTGCACCACAAGGACCTCGGCATCGTCACCTCCGCGGCCCGCGAGGCCAATGTCGCCGTCCCCCTCGGCGCCATCGTCGCGCAGCTCGTCGCCGCCACCGTCAACCAGGGCGACGGCGGCCTGGACCACTCGGGCCTCTTCAAGCAGGTCCTGAAGCTCAGCGGCCGCAACTAAGCGGCGCTGCCGCCCCGGCAAGGGGCACTTCGACACGAACGCACCGGCCCGGCGTCGAGATTTACGACGGCGGCCCGACCTCCCCCCAACAAGAGGTGCCCGCGACGGTTCGCCGGGCCTCCCTTCAGCACACCCAAAAACAGACTTTCAAGGAGCACACCATGACGAAGATGCGCACTGTAGACGCAGCCGTCGCCATCCTGGAAAAGGAGGGCGCCACCGAGGCGTTCGGCCTGCCAGGCGCGGCGATCAACCCGTTCTATTCGGCCATGAGGGCCCACGGCGGCATCCGCCACACCCTGGCCCGCCACGTTGAAGGCGCCAGCCACATGGCCGACGGCTACAGCCGGGCCAAGGACGGCAACATCGGCATCTGCATCGGCACCTCGGGCCCCGCGGGCACGGACATGATCACCGGCCTGTACGCGGCGTGGGCCGATTCCATCCCGATGCTCTGCATCACCGGCCAGGCACCCGTGGCCAAGCTGCACAAGGAGGACTTCCAGGCCGTGGACATCGAGTCCATCGCCAAGCCGGTCACCAAGTTGGCCATGACCATCCTTGAACCCGGCCAGGTTCCCGGGGCCTTCCAGAAAGCTTTCCAGCTGATGCGCTCCGGCCGCCCGGGCCCGGTCCTGCTGGACCTGCCGATCGACGTGCAAATGGCCGAGATCGAATTCGATATCGACACCTATGAGCCCCTGCCCGTGGAAAAGCCCCGGGCCAGCCGGAAGCAGCTGGAAAAGGCACTGGACATGCTCACCGCAGGCGAGCGCCCGCTGATCGTGGCCGGCGGCGGCATCATCAATGCCGGAGCCTCGGCCCAGCTCGTGGAACTGGCCGAGCTGCTGGGCGTCCCCGTGATCCCCACCCTGATGGGCTGGGGCGCGATCCCGGATGACCACGAACTCATGGCCGGCATGGTGGGCCTGCAGACCAGCCACCGGTACGGCAACGAGAACTTCCTGCGCAGCGACTTCGTGATCGGCATCGGCAACCGCTGGGCCAACCGCCACACCGGCGGCCTGGACACCTACACCGCAGGCCGCAAGTTCGTGCACATCGACATCGAGCCGACCCAGATCGGCCGCGTGTTCTCCCCGGACTTCGGCATCGCCTCCGACGCCGGCGCCGCCCTGGATGGGCTGCTGGAGCTGGCCCGGGAACGCCGGGACGCCGGGTCCCTGCCGGACTACACCGCCTGGGTTGACGAATGTTCCGGGCGCAAAGCCACACTGCACCGCAAGACCCACTTCGACAACGTGCCGATCAAGCCTCAGCGCGTGTACGAGGAAATGAACAAAGCATTCGGCAAGGACACCACGTACGTGTCCACCATCGGACTGTCGCAGATCGCCGGCGCCCAGATGCTGCACGTGTTCGGCCCGCGCAAGTGGATCAACGCCGGACAGGCAGGCCCGCTGGGCTGGACCGCCCCCGCCGCGCTGGGCGTGGTCCGGGGCAAGCCGGACCAGACCGTGGTTGCCCTCTCCGGTGACTACGACTTCCAGTTCATGATCGAGGAACTGGCCGTGGGCGCGCAATTCAACCTGCCGTACATCCACGTTGTGGTCAACAACTCCTACCTCGGCCTGATCCGCCAGTCCCAGCGCGGCTTCAACATGGAACAGAACGTGTCCCTGGCGTTCGAGAACATCAACTCCACGGATCTCTCTGCAACCGCAAGCGGCTACGGCGTGGACCACATTAAGGTGGCCGAGGGCCTGGGCTGCAAGGCGATCCGGGTGGAAAACCCGGAAGACCTGCCTGCCGCGTTCGACAAGGCCAAGGCGCTCCTGGGCGAGTTCAGGGTTCCGGTGGTGGTGGAAGTCATCCTGGAGAAGATCACGAACATCTCCATGGGCACCGAAATCAACGCCGTCAACGAGTTCGAGGCCCTGGCCGAGACCTCCGCGGACGCCCCCACCGCCATTCTGGCCCTGCAGGCCTGAGATGCGCGTCGTCATAGCGCCGGACAAGTTCAAGGGATCGCTCTCGGCCCCGGACGTCGCCCGGCACCTCGAAGCAGGGCTGCAGCGGGCTTGCGGGGGCAATCTGGAGGTACTGCGGATTCCCGTGGCCGACGGCGGCGAGGGCACCCTCGATGCCGCCGTCGGCTCCGGCTTCACCCGCCGCAGCGACGTCGTCAGCGGCCCCACCGGAGCGCCGATCCGGGCGGAGTTCGCGGTCCGCGGACGCGAGGCGGTCATTGAGATGGCCGCCGCGTCCGGCCTCGCCGTCCTGCCCGGCGGCGGGGGCGGCCGCCCTGATTCCGACTCCGCCAATGGCGCCAGCAGCAAGGGAACCGGCGAACTGATCCGGGCCGCGCTCGACGCCGGGTGCCGGCAGATCATCCTGGGCGTCGGCGGCAGCGCCAACACCGACGGCGGCGCCGGGGTCCTCCAGGGACTCGGTGCCAAGCTCCTCGACGCCGACGGCAACGAACTTCCGCCCGGCGGCGCGGCCCTGGCCCGGCTGGCCTGGATCGACTTCTCCGGCTTCGATGCCCGCCTGGACGAGGCACGCTTCGTACTCGCCAGCGACGTCGACAACCCGTTGCTTGGTGCCCAAGGCGCCGCTGCGATCTTCGGCCCGCAGAAGGGCGCCACCCCCGAGGACGTAGCAGCCCTCGACGCCGCCCTGGGCCGCTTTGTGGACGTGCTCTGCGCCGAAATCGGGCCCCGCGCGCGGAAGGCTGCGGACGCTCCGGGTGCCGGGGCTGCCGGCGGCGTGGGCTACGCAGCCATCGCGGTGCTGGCCGCGACCCGCCGGCCCGGCATCGACGTCGTCCTCGAATTCACAGGGCTGGCCGAGCGGCTGGCCGGCGCGGATCTGGTGATCACCGGCGAAGGCAGCCTCGACGAACAGACCCTCCTGGGCAAGACTCCGGTGGGCGTTGCCCGGGCGGCGCGCCGCGCCAAGGTTCCGGTGGTCGCGGTGTGCGGCCGGTCTGTCCTGACCCCGGAGCAGATCAGCAGTTCCGGGTTCCTCGCAGTCCACGCTTTGACGGAGCTGGAAAGCAATGTAGACACATGTATAACCGACGCCGCGGCGCTGCTGGAGCGCCTCGGACGGCAACTCGGCGAGCAATTGGCCAACGTGGCGCACTCCGTCCAGGGCGCCCGCGCCCTGGACAGTGCTCCGGGAAAGGAGACCCTCAGTGTCTGAAGAAACCTACGACGTCGTCTTCCGCGGGCAGCGGGTGCTGACCACCGCCGGCATCGCCGCCCGGGAAGTCGGCATCCGCGGCGGCGTGATTGTCGCGATCGAGCCGCTGGGCAACGGCCTCTCCGGCCATGAAGTCATTGAACTCGCCGACGACGAGACCCTCCTGCCGGGCCTCGTGGACACCCACGTGCACGTCAATGAGCCCGGCCGGACCGAGTGGGAGGGATTCGCGTCCGCCACCCGGGCGGCAGCGGCCGGCGGCGTCACCACCATCATTGACATGCCGTTGAACAGCATCCCGCCCACCACTACCGTGGAGGCCCTGAAACTGAAGCGGGAGGTGGCCGGGGACCAGGTGTTCGTGGACGTCGGCTTCTGGGGCGGAGCCGTCCCGGGCAACAAGAACCAACTGCGGCCGCTGCACGACGAGGGCGTTTTCGGCTTCAAATGCTTCCTGCTGCACTCCGGCGTGGACGAGTTCCCGCACTTGGAAGCGGACGAAATGGAACAGGACATGGCCGAGCTCAAGTCCTTCGACTCGCTCATGATCGTCCACGCCGAGGACTCCCACGCGATCGACCACGCGCCCCACCCCGGCGGCGACCACTACTCCACGTTCCTGGCTTCCCGCCCGCGCGGGGCCGAGAACAAGGCCGTCGCCGAGGTCATCGAACGGGCCCGCTGGACCGGAGCCCGCGCCCACATCCTGCACCTTTCCTCCTCCGACGCGCTCCCCATGATCGCCACCGCCAAGCGCGACGGCGTTCGCCTCACCGTGGAAACGTGCCCGCACTACCTGACGCTGACGGCCGAGGAAATCCCGAACGGCGCCACCGCCTACAAGTGCTGCCCGCCGATCCGCGAAGCCTCCAACCGCGAACTGCTGTGGGCCGGCCTGCAGGACGGCACCATCGACTGCATCGTCTCGGACCACTCCCCGTCCACCCTGGACCTGAAGGACTTGGAAAACGGTGACTTCGCCGTGGCCTGGGGCGGCGTCTCCTCGCTGCAGTTGGGCCTGTCACTGATCTGGACCGAGGCCCGGCACCGCGGCATCCCGCTCGAGCAGGTTCTCTCGTGGATGGCGGCAAAGCCGGCCCAACTCGCCGGCCTTGGCAATAAAGGCCAACTGGCGCTGGGATACGACGCCGACCTCGCCGTATTTGCCCCGGACGAGGCTTTCGTTGTGGATGTCTCCAAGCTCAAACACAAGAACCCCATCACCCCGTATGACGGTAAGGCGCTTTCCGGCGTCGTCCGGCAGACCTACCTCCGCGGCACCCTGATCGACGGCCGGACCCCGGCCGGCAAGCTGATCCGCCGCGGCGGCGTGTGAGCCAGGCGGCCGTGGCCGGCACCCCGCCCGCCGTTCACGGACGGGCCCGGCATAACGGGCAGGCACGGCAGGCCGGCCTCACCGCGAAGGGACTGGCGGTCTGGGTCACGGTGCCGGACGACTCCGAGGTTGACCCGGTGTGCCTGGCCCGCGCGGCCGAACTCGTGCTCGGCCGCGCCCTCAGATGTGCCCCGGAGGCGGAAGTCCACTTTAGGCCCGCCGCCGGAGCCGCAACATCCGCCGTCGTCCGGTCCCCCGGAGACGACGGCACCCCGGCGGGAACAGCAGATCCCGCCGGGGACACCGGCGGGGCGGGCCTGGAGCCCGTCCCCGGCAGCATCAGCCGGCTCGCCGTCGACCTCGCGGCCGGAGACGCCAGGCTGGATGGAGAGCGGGTGCCCCTGACGGATCTGGAGTTCACGCTTCTGAGATGTCTCGTGCAGAACTGCTCCCGCACGGTAAGCCGGCAGGAGCTGCAGCTTTGCCTCGACGCGTTCGACACCCCGGGCGCGGCAACCCGGTCCATCGACGTGTACGTCGGCCGGTTGCGCCGGAAACTCAAGGGCTGCCGGCACGCCGTCGTCACCGTCCGCAGCGGCGGCTACCGCTTCGTCCCCGGTCCGCGGGCGACGGTCCGCGGACCAGCGGAATACAGCATCTGAGCTCCGCTGCCACAACCATCCCGACCCTCGATCGAAGGAACTGCATGCAATCCACCGTGACCACCAAGCTGCACGCCATCACTAAGCTGCACAGCGAAGATCCAGCACCCGGGTTCACGCTGCCAGATGCTGCGGGCCGCCGGATCTCCCTGGCCGATTATCGCGGCAAAAACGTCATCATCTACTTCTACCCCCGCGCAGCCACTCCCGGGTGCACCACCGAGGCTTGCGACTTCCGAGACAGCCTCGCTGCCCTCCACGGCGCAGGCTTCGAGGTCCTTGGCATCTCACCCGACGCCCGGGAGGCCCTGTCCGCCTTTGCCGCGGAACATGCGCTCACGTTCCCCCTGCTCGCGGACGAAGACCACGCTGTGGCCCTCGCGTACGGCGCCTGGGGCGAGAAGCTGATGGACGGCGAGGTCCGCGAAGGCACGGTCCGGTCCACCGTGGTTGTCGGTCCCGATGGCAACGTGGTCCTGGCGCAATACCACGTCAGTCCGCAGGGCCACGTGCGGGCGCTGCGGGAGGAGCTTGGCATCTAGGGGCTCGGACGCCATGCGGGCGGACCCGGACATGCGCGGGCTGGAAACGGTCTAGAAGAGGGCGTCCGCCACCGCCTGCGTCAGCTGATGGATCACTTCAGTGCGTTCCGGGACGTCGCTCAGGTCCTGGCCCTTGGTGTAGATCACCAGCGCGTATGCGGTGCCGTCCCGGGCGAGGATGCCGGCGTCGTGCAGTTCACCGCCCAGGAGCCCGTACTTGTGGAAGACCGCGATCCCGTCCGGAACGGCGGCGGGAATGAGCGTTTCGTAGTTGGTGTCCTGCATATAGGACAACAGCTCGGCGGTGTGGTCGGCGTTCAGGAGCGTCCCGGAGTAGAGGCGGGAGACGATGGTCGCCATTTCCGCAGGTGTCAGCGTGTTGGTTTCCGGGTCATAGCTCACACCCAGCGACGCCGCGTACTCTGTCAGTTCCTCGTGGCCCACTGCGTCCATGATCAGCGACCACGAGTCATTGTCGCTCTGCTGGATCATCTCCCGGAGCTGGAAGCCGGCGGTGTAGCTCCCCAAAGGGTCATCGAGGCTGGCCGCCCCGGTTTCGACCAAGTGGTAGTAGGCCGCCGCGGCCAGGACTTTGGCTGTGCTCGCGGCCACGAATTTCTCCCGGACACCGTATTCGTGGACGTCCGCGAAACCGGCGCCCTGGGAGAGGCCGACCAGCGCCACGCCGATCTGGTACTGGCTGTTGGCAGCGAGAMTGGCCTGGATGCGCGCGCCCAGGGCCGCGTCCACCGCGCCCGACGCCGGGCCGGATGCCTGGACCGCAGCATTGAGACTGGCTGACGGCGAAGCACCGGCCTCAGCTGTCGTCGCGGCAGACGTCGCGGCAGACTGCGCGGCCGACGTCGTCGTGGGATTCGCCGTCGTGGGATTCGCCGCCGTGGGATTCGCCGCCGTCAAGCGGGCTTGCGCAAAGGAATAGATACCTGCGGCCAGGACGACCGCGAGCACTGCTGCACAAACCGCACCCATCAGGGCCCGTGGCCGGACGGTCACTCGACGCGCCCGCGGCCGGAAGTGCGCCCGAATCCAAATCGTCGCTGCTGTGGATTTTGCTGTTCCATAATGACTTCAATCTAGCTACGGCAGCTATGCCGGAGCTATGAAAAAAAGCTGTCGGCCCCAAGCCTGCCAAAGCCGCCCCGGACGGGTCCTTGCCAGGCTCAGCCGGCGGAATACAGCCTGGGTCCACGATGTTGTGCATCACAGACCCATTGTCCCCTCCCCGAAGGATCATCATGAGCGCAAACATGACCGTCAAGCTTCAGCCCGGCACGCCGGCCCCGGATTTCACCCTGCCGGACGCCGAAGGCAAGCCGGTGGCCCTGGCCGATTACCGCGGCAAGAACGTCATTGTGTACTTCTACCCGCAGGCCGCGACCCCGGGCTGCACGACCGAGGCGTGCGATTTCCGAGACAACCTCGCGTCCCTGCAGGGCTCAGGCTACGAAGTCCTGGGCATCTCCCCCGACGCCCCCGAAGCCCTGGCCCACTTCACCGGCGACTTCGCCCTGACCTTCCCGCTCCTGGCCGACGAGGACCACGCTGTCGCCCTCGCCTACGGCGCGTGGGGCGAGAAGCTGGTCCACGGCGAGGTCACGGAGGGCATCGTCCGCTCCACCGTGGTGMTGGACCCCGAGGGCAACGTGAAACTGGCGCAGTACCAGGTCAAGGCCCAGGGCCACGTGGCGTCGTTAAAGGAAGCGCTGGGCGTCTGACGCCGCACCGCCCCGCAGCGTCGCCAACAGTCCGGGGCCGCCCGCCTGGCTAGACCTTGGTCCCCGCCACCACGGTGGCGGTGGACCGGAGCCGGATCGCGCCGTCGTGCTCGTAGCGGCCCAGCAGAGCGAACACATCCGAGCGGATCAGGGCCCGCGACTCCGCGTCCGCCTTGGCCAGGCCCATCGCCACGGTAGTCGCGATGTCGGTCATGAACTCCCAGTAGCTCTCCGGGGATTCGTGCACCAGGTCGGTGCTGACCTGGTGCTCGGCCACCTCGGCCAGCCCGGCCTCCTTGAACATGCGGGTCATGAAACCCGCTGGTGCGCAGCGGAMCAGCCCGGGAGTCTCGGCGGGCGGAATGGGCAGTTCCCGGTGCCGGGCAATCGTGCCCAGGATCAGGCTGGCCCAGGGGTTTGCCGCCGCGCGCCCCCAGACGACGGCGCCCACCCGGGCGCCCGGCCTCGCGGTGCGCGCCATCTCTGCCATGGCCGCGGACATCACCGGGAAGAACATCAAACCGAAGTGGCTGTACACGGCGTCGAACGTGTTGTTGCGGAACGGCAGGGCGGCCGAATCGCACACTTGAAAGTCCAGGTTGTTCAGGCGCCGGGCCGATGCCTTCTCTTCTGCCACCCGGAGCATTCCGGCCGAAATGTCAGTCAGGACCACACGGCCCTCCGGCACCTGCGCGGCCACGTTGAGGCCGGGCTCCCCCGTGCCTGCCGCGACGTCCAGCACCTCTGAGTCGGGGCGGAGCCGGAGCTCCTGGCGGAGGGCGTCGCCGAACGGGGCCTGCCAGCCGAGCAGTTCCGCGTCCCATTTCTTCCACCCCGCCGAGAACTCATCCCAGAGCAAGCGCTGCTCCTCACGAACACGGTCGGCTGAGGCTAACATGGCGGATCCTTAGCTCGTCTGTACCTAGCCCTAGTCTGCTCTGGGATGCGGTCCGCGGCAATGAGTCGAAGGGCAGTAGGCTTAACGGCATGTCTCCCCACGAAACCCCCGGCACAGCAGGCAACGACCCCCAGCGGGAACCGGCACAGGGCAACGTTCAGGGCGGCGTTCCGGAGCGCCGCGAGGTCACCGTCCGCCGGGCCCCGAAATATGTTCCCTTCCTGATCCTGGGCGGGCTCCTGGGCGTGGCCGTCGCGGCCATCATCGCCTACGCCCTGCCCGGTGACCCGAGCTTCGACCGCTCCTCGGTCTTCGGCTTCTTCATGGTCCTCTGCGCGGCCGGCGGCGTCATCGTGGGTGCCGCGACCGCCCTGGTCCTGGACCGCCGGAGCGTCCGCCGCGCCGAGCACGCCGTCGTCGAATCCGCACCGGACGCCGACGACGACGAGGGCCGCGGCGGGAACCTCCGCTGAAGGGCGTCAGGTCATAAACCGGCCGCCGGAAAAGTCTTAGCGCACATCGTGAGATAATCGACCAGTGGCACGCGGCGATGGAAAACTTTCTCATGATCTTCTCCCAGGCGAAAAAGGCCCTCAGGACGCATGCGGCGTCTTTGGGGTCTGGGCACCCGGTGAAGAAGTAGCAAAACTCACCTACTACGGGCTGTATGCACTGCAGCACCGCGGTCAGGAGTCGGCTGGCATAGCAACCAGCGACGGCAAGCGGATCAACGTCTACAAGGACATGGGCCTCGTTTCCCAGGTCTTCGACGAGACCACGCTGAACACCCTGACCGGGCACCTGGCCGTCGGCCACTGCCGCTATTCCACTACCGGTGCGAGCCACTGGGCCAACGCCCAGCCCACCCTGGGCGCGACGTCCACGGGCACCGTGGCCCTGGCCCACAACGGCAACCTGACCAACACGGCCGAGCTCAAGGCGATGATCGAGGACCGCAACGGCGGGAACCTCAGCGGCGAGATGAAGCAGGGCAACACCTCGGACACCGCCCTGGTGACCGCGCTCCTGGAGGGCGAAGAGGGCAAGTCCCTGGAGCAGACGGCCATGGAGCTGCTGCCCAAGATCAAGGGCGGCTTCTGCTTCGTCTTCATGGATGAGGGCACCCTCTACGCGGCCCGCGACACCTACGGGATCCGCCCGCTGTGCCTGGGCCGGCTTGAACGCGGCTGGGTGGTTGCCTCCGAGCAGTCCGCCCTCGCCACCGTCGGCGCCAGCTTCATCCGCGAAATCGAACCCGGCGAATTCATCGCGATCGACGAGGACGGCGTCCGCTCGCAGCGCTTCGCCGAGGCGACGCCGGCCGGCTGCGTTTTCGAATACGTCTACCTCGCCCGCCCGGACGCCTCCATTGCGGGCCGCTCGGTGTACGAATCCCGCGTCGAAATGGGCCGCCAGCTGGCCCGCGAAAACACCCAGGAAGCGGACATCGTCATCCCCGTGCCGGAATCCGGCACCCCCGCTGCGGTCGGCTACGCCGAGGAATCGGGCATCCCCTTCGCGCACGGCTTCGTCAAGAACTCCTACGTGGGCCGGACGTTCATCCAGCCCTCGCAGACGCTGCGCCAGCTCGGCATCCGGCTCAAGCTCAACGCCCTCGAATCCGTGATCCGCGGCAAGCGTGTCGTGGTGGTGGACGACTCGATCGTCCGCGGCAACACCCAGCGCGCCATCGTGCGGATGCTCCGGGAGGCGGGCGCCGCAAGCGTCCACATCAAGATTTCCTCCCCGCCGGTCAAGTGGCCCTGCTTCTACGGCATCGACTTCGCCTCCCGGGCGGAACTGATCGCCAACGGCGCCACCATCGACGAGATCACCCAGGCCATCGGCGCCGACTCGCTCGCCTACATTTCCGAAGACGGCATGATCGACGCCACCCGCCAGCCGCGCGAGCGTCTCTGCACCGCCTGCTTCACCGGCAAGTACCCGATCGAGCTGCCCGGCGCGGACAAGCTCGGCAAGAACCTGCTCGAGCGCACCGACCTCGGCGGCCTCCCGCCCGCCACGGCTGCTTCCGGCGCGGCGCCCGCGGCCTCCGCAGCGTCCGACGCCGAACCCGGCACGTCGATCTCCGACGATCCGGCCGAGAAGGCCGGCGCCACCGGCTGCGATCCGGGGCCGGACTCAGAATTCGAAGAACTGCTCACCGATGCCGACCGCGTCACCACAGCCGACAAGAAAGAGCCAGTATGACTTCCGCCTCCCCGGCCGCTGACATGAACGCCGCCCAGAACGCCGGCATCACCTACGCCTCCGCCGGCGTCGACGTCGAAGCGGGAGACCGCGCCGTCGAACTCATGAAGGACGCCGTCAAGGCAACCCACAACGCCTCGGTGATCGGCGGCGTCGGCGGGTTCGCGGGCCTCTACGACGTCTCCCGGCTGCTGACCTACAGGCGCCCGCTGCTGGCCACCTCCACGGACGGAGTCGGCACCAAGGTGGCAATCGCCCAGGCCATGGACATCCACGACACCATCGGCTACGACCTCGTCGGCATGGTGGTGGACGACATCGTCGTCGTGGGCGCAGAACCGCTGTACATGACCGACTACATCGCCTGCGGCAAGGTGGTCCCGGAGCGCATCGCCGACATCGTCCGCGGCATCGCGGCCGCCTGCTCCGTCGCCGGCACCGCCCTGGTGGGCGGCGAAACCGCCGAACACCCCGGCCTGCTCGGTGAACACGAGTACGACGTCGCCGGTGCCGCCACCGGCGTCGTCGAGGCCGACCAGTTGCTCGGCCCGGACCGCGTCCGCGCCGGCGACGTGGTGATCGGCATGGCCTCCTCCGGCCTGCACTCCAACGGCTACTCCTTGGTCCGCCGCGTCATCAACCACGCCGGCTGGGCCCTGGACCGCCAGGTCTCCGAGCTCGGCCGCACCCTGGGCGAGGAGCTCCTCGAGCCCACCCGCGTCTACGCCGCGGACTGCCTGGACCTCGCCCGCACCTTCCCGGTGAACGGCTCCGCGGCCGGCAAGGCCGTCCACGGCTTCAGCCACGTGACCGGCGGCGGCCTCGCAGCCAACCTCGCCCGCGTCCTCCCGCAGGGCCTGCTGGCCACCGTCGACCGCTCCACCTGGGAGCTCCCGGCCATCTTCAAGCTGGTTTCCGAGCTCGGCAACGTCCCGCTGGCCGACCTCGAGCGCACCCTGAACCTGGGCGTGGGCATGGTCGCCATTGTTTCGCCGGAAGCGGCCGACGCCGCCGTGAACCGGCTCAACGACCGCGGCCTGCCGTCCTGGATCATGGGCACCGTCGAGCAGAACTCGGATGCGGTCCTCAAAACCGGCCCGGATTACGTCCAGGGCGCCAAGGGCGTCGACGGCGGCGCCGTCAGGCTGGTCAACGCCTACGCCTAAACGGGCCCGACCCATGTCGAGTGCTCCCCAGCTGCCGTTTTGAACGCTCAGAACGGCAGCTGGGGAGCACTCGATCCGTTTAAGCCGCGGCCCTAAACCTCCAGCAGGCTGAAGACGCCGCCCTGCGGATCTCTGAGGGTGGCGATGGTGCCGGCTTCCTCGATCTCATCCGGTTCGATCAGCACGACGCCGCCCGCGGCCACCGCAGCCTGCACCGCCGCTGCGACGTCGGAGACGCCGAAGTAGACCTGCCAGCCCGGCTCGAGGGTGTCCTGCGCGTCGCCGGGGACCCGGGCGATGCCGGCCACCTCGGCGCCGCCCACCATGAGCGTGGTGTAGGTGCCGCCGTCGTCCTGGGGGTATTCGGTCACGTCGTGCCCGAAGAGCTGTTGGAAGAAGCCGACGGCGGCCTGCGGCTCCGGCGTGAGCAGTTCAGCCCAGGCCAAGGTGCCCGCCTCCTGGCTCCGGCCGGCTCCGATGTGGCTGCCGGCCTGCCAGGCCCCGGTGGTTCCGCCGCCGGGCGGGGCGAAGAAGACCATGACGCCGGTGTCACCGATCTCCTCGGGGCCGAATTCAAGGTGCCCGGGAGAATGGGCCAGTTCGGTGGCCAGGTCCCGCGCGTCGTCGACCGCGAAGTACACGTTCCACCGGCCCGGTTCCGCCGCGGCTTCCTGCCGGGGGTTCTGCGGCGCGAGCACGGTAACCAGGTCGTCGCCCAGGAAGGCTTTCGCGTAGCTGCGTCCGTCCGGAGTGGGCAGGTCTTCAAACCGCCAGCCGAAAACCTCCGAGTAAAAGACCTTCGCCGTCTCCACGTCGGGGGTCTGGAGGTCCGTCCAGCAGAGCTCGCCCTCGGCGAATCCTTTGCGCATGGTCATGGCAGTCCTTCCGGGGCATCGGTGTGGCGTCCGGGAAAATCCGGCACGAACAACCTAGCCCGGCGCCCCGCCGGTGACAACTGCGCCGGCTCATCCGCGCTCATCCGCGGCGCAGCGCGGGCCAGCCGGCCGGCCCGGATACGGACGGCTGCGGGCACAAGAAAGGCCGCCGGCCACGCCTGTTACAGGTGTGGCCGGCGGCCCGAAAATCTTTGGCTGGCACCGCGGTGCCGGATGGATCCCCCGGAGAAAACTGCCGGAAGGAAGCGTCGACTAACCTATGCGACGGGAATCAACCTCGTCGTCGTCGTCTTCCACATCGTCCGCGTACTTATCCACATACGCTGAATAATCCGGTTCAACCGGGTCATCCGCGAAGTGGCTCGTGGCACGACTTCCCGGGCCCGTGAGCTCGCGCTGAAGGGCCGAATAGTCAGTGTTCGGGGAGTAGTACTTGATGTCCCGAGCCTGCTTGGTAGCTTTTGCCTTTTGACGGCCGCGCCCCATGGCGTGACCCCCTTTTGTACTTGGACCGGAGGTGGTCACCTTTTGGCGATCGGTGAGGCCCCGGAATGTTTGGTCAATTTGTCGTACACCTAGATTACATGCTTTCGGCGCCAACTGCTCGCCGGCCCGCCCCCTGTGGACAGTGTGGCGCCTCCCGCAACGGTGGCCGCAGCCGCTGGCGCATGCGCGGTGCCGCGCATCTTCGATAGAGTTTCGTGATGTGCGCCCAGAAAAGGGCCGCTACGCCGGGCCTCCAGCCCCGGCAAAGACGCACGGAAGTGGTGAATTTCTCAGTGACCGAAGAGAATCCAAGGAACGACGCCGGGACTATCCCGCCGCCGCCCTCGAGGCCGCCGACGTCCGCCCTGCCCGTCATTACAGCCGACCGTGCGCGGCCCACGAATCCTGCGGCGGCACCCGCAGCGGCGAAGCCCGCGCGCCCGGCCCTTGCCGGCACCGCGTTCGCCGGCGCCAGGAAAGCGCTCTCACGCACCAAGAAGGCTCTCTCACGGCGGGCACGTCCCCTGGTCCGCCGGATCCGCCGGCAGGGGCCAAAGCGGCTCGGCGTGGCCGCGGCGGTCCTCGTGGTGCTTGCGCTTCTGGTCTGGTGGGCTGTGGCCGCAATTGCCGGCAGCGGCCAGGCCTCCGCGGACAACGACAGCCCGGCCCCCGCCGCTTCGTCGGCGTCCGCCCCCGCCAGCCGCGGGGCGTTGCCGCTGGAAGGCGTCAGCCCCCTGGACTTCCAGCTGCGGGACTGCTTCAAGGACTTCGACCCGGATGCGCAACAGTCCACCGTCGTGGATTGCGCCACCGGCCACTCGGCGCAGCTGGTCGCGGTGGAAAAATACGGGCCAGATGACTCGTACCCCGGCCGGGACCAGCTCAAGCAGAAGGCCCGCGATGCCTGCAAGGCGGCTCCGCTCACGGCAAAGGCCGGCGACTACGACCTGAGCTACAAGCTGGCCTACCCGAGCCCGCGCAGCTGGGAGATGGGCGACCGGCGGGTCGACTGCTACGCCGCGGCGAACGGTGGAAACGTCATCAAGGAGTCCCTGCTGCCCTAGGCTTGCCCGGCCAAGTGCGCTGGCAAGGCGCACGGTGTTGGCCCGCCGGCAGGGTGCTGAGCGCCACTGGCGGCCGGGACGGGACCGGGCTGCCAGTGGCACCGAGCGCACCCGGGCCGGCGCCTACTCCTTGCGCCGGACCGAGAGCCCGGTGCCCGTGGCCGCGCCGCCGCTGGTCAGCTCCCTGTCCCCCAGGCCGCCCATGGTGAGTTCCATCAGGTCCGGCGCGGTGTCCACCAGGACGGTGTCGCCGTCGGCGATTTCGCCGGCCAGGATGGCCTTTGCGAGCCGGTCGCCGATCTCRCGCTGCACCAGGCGGCGCAGCGGCCGCGCGCCGTACGCGGGATCGAAGCCGGATACGGCCAGCCAGGCGCGGGCACCCTCGGTAACTTCGAGGTTCAGCCGGCGGCCCTTGAGCCGCTCGCCCAGCTCCTTGACCTGCAGTTCCACGATCCGGGAGAGCTCCTCCACGCTCAGCGGATCGAACAGCACCACTTCGTCGAGCCGATTGAGGAACTCCGGCTTGAAAGAAGCGTTGACCGTGGCCATGACGGCGTTCTTCTTGGCCGCGGCGTCGAGGTTGGGGTCCACGAGGAACTGGCTGCCCAGGTTCGAGGTGAGCACCAGGATCACGTTGCGGAAGTCCACGGTGCGGCCCTGCCCGTCGGTGAGCCGGCCGTCGTCGAGCACCTGCAGGAGGATGTCAAAGACCTCCGGATGGGCCTTTTCCACTTCGTCAAGCAGCAGCACGGAGTACGGGCGCCGCCGCACGGCCTCGGTAAGTTGGCCGCCCTCCTCGTAGCCGACGTACCCGGGAGGCGCCCCGACGAGCCGGGCCACGGAGTGCTTCTCCGAATATTCGGACATGTCGATCCGCACCATCGCGCGCTCGTCGTCGAACAGGAAGTCCGCGAGGGACTTGGCGAGTTCGGTCTTGCCGACGCCGGTGGGGCCGAGGAACAGGAACGAGCCGGTGGGCCGGTTGGGGTCGCTGATCCCGGCGCGGGCGCGGCGCACGGCGTCGGAGACCGCGGCGACGGCCTGCTTCTGGCCGATCAGCCGCTCGCCCAGCACGTGCTCCATGTTCAGCAGCTTCTGGCTCTCGCCCTGGAGCATGCGCCCCGCGGGGATGCCGGTCCAGGCCGAAATCACCTCGGCGATGTCGTCGGCGGTAACCTGGTCGGCCACCATCTGCCCGGACTTGTCCGGCACGGCCGCTTCGGCCTCGGCGGCGGCGTTCAGTTCCCGTTCCAGGGCGGGGATCTCGCCGTAGAGGATCCTGGATGCGGTCTCCAGGTCCCCCTCGCGCTGGGCCTTGTCCGCGGCGGAGCGGAGCTCGTCAAGCTTGGCCCGCAGGTCGCCCACCCGGTTCAGGCCCGCCTTCTCGGCCTCCCACCGGGCGTTCAGGCCCGCGAGTTCCTCTTTCTTGTCCGCCATGTCCGCCCGCAGGGCCGCGAGCCGTTCCACCGAGGCGGGATCGGTCTCGCCGGCCAGGGCCAGTTCCTCCATGGTCAGGCGGTCTACCTGGCGGCGCAGCTGGTCGATCTCCTCTGGGGCCGAATCGATTTCCATGCGCAGCCGGGACGCGGCCTCGTCCACGAGGTCGATCGCCTTGTCCGGCAGCTGCCGGCCGGAGATGTACCGGTTGGAGAGCGTCGCGGCCGCTACGAGGGCGGAGTCGGAGATGGAGACCTTGTGGTGGGCCTCGTAGCGTTCCTTGAGGCCGCGCAGAATGCCGATGGTGTCCTCCACGCTGGGCTCGCCCACGTAGACCTGCTGGAACCGGCGCTCCAGGGCGGGGTCCTTTTCGATGTTCTCGCGGTACTCGTCCAGCGTGGTCGCACCGATGAGGCGCAACTCGCCGCGGGCCAGCATGGGCTTGAGCATGTTGCCGGCATCCATGGAGCTGTCCCCGGTGGCGCCGGCACCCACCACCGTGTGGAGCTCGTCAATGAACGTGACGATCTGCCCCTCAGAGTTCTTGATTTCCTCCAGGACAGCCTTGAGCCGCTCCTCGAATTCGCCGCGGTACTTCGCCCCGGCCACCATCGAGGCGAGGTCCAGGGCGATCAGCGTCTTGCCGCGCAGGCTTTCGGGCACGTCGCCTTCCACGATCCGCTGGGCGAGACCCTCGACGACGGCGGTCTTGCCGACGCCGGGCTCGCCGATGATGACGGGGTTGTTCTTGGTGCGGCGGCTCAGGACCTGGATGATCCGCCGGATCTCGGCATCGCGGCCAATCACAGGGTCCAGCTTGCCCGAGCGGGCGACCGCCGTGAGGTCCGTGCCGTACTTCTCCAGCGCCTGGAACGAGTTTTCCGGGTCCGCGTTGTCCACTTTGCGGTCGCCGCGGACGCCCGGGAGGGCGGCCAGCAGCGCCTCGTGGGAGGCGCCGGCCTGGCGCAGGAGCTTCCCGACGCCGTCGGTCCCGGCGGCAAGGCCCAGCAGCAGGTGTTCGGTGGAAACAAAGGCGTCCCCGAGCCGCTCGGCCTCGTTCTGGGCATTCTTGATCGCCTGCAGCCCTGCCCGGGACAACTGCGCCTGCTGCACGCTGCTCCCGGAGGTCGACGGAAGGGCCTTGATGGCGGTGCTCGCCTGGACGCTGACGGCGTCCGGGTCGGCGCCGGTGGCGCGGAGCAGCGCGACGGCGACGCCCTCCCGCTGGTCCATGAGGGCCTTGAGCAAGTGAGCGGGCTCGAGCTGCGGGTTGCCCGCGGTCGAGGCGTTCATGGCGGCCGCAGCGAGGGCCTCCTGGCTCTTGGTGGTGAATTTGGCGTCCAACGAGGGCTCCTTCCGGAATGGTCCTGATATCAAAGTTGAGTCT
Source organism: Arthrobacter sp. P1_A5 (assembly GCF_056406825.1). Lineage (NCBI taxonomy): Bacteria > Bacillati > Actinomycetota > Actinomycetes > Micrococcales > Micrococcaceae > Arthrobacter > Arthrobacter sp. P1_A5. The sequence goes on from NZ_JBFTZL010000030.1 coordinate 19,319, forward strand.
ACATCGCTCAACTTTGAAATGAGGGAGGCTGGCTCCATGTTTGCCGACAGCGAAACGCCTGTCTAGGGCCGGCCGCCCGCGGCCACCCGGACACCCCCCGCCGCGGGACATGCCCTCACCCGCGCACCCCGCCGCGGGACATGCCCTCCCCCGCGCGCCCCGGGTGCGGGACATGCCCTCACCCGCGCACCCCGCCGCGGGACATGCCCTCCCCCGCGCCCGAAGAGTGGACATAGTGCCACTATGCCCAGCGCCCGGGTCCACGGCTGGACATGTCCCCCCGGCCCGGACGCCAACATTGGGCATGTCCCCTCGGGCCGGCCACAAACAATGGGCATGTCCCCTCGGGCCGGGCGTGAACAATGAGCATGCCCGGCGGCCCTTAGCCTGCGCGGCCCGCGTGAATGACTTAACGTTGCTTAACGATCGGCGGGCTCCTTACTGTAACTGGGGTCACAGCAAAACGAACCGACGCGAAGGAGGGCCGGACATGCACGAACACGCCATAAGCGCCACCGTCGACGGCCCCGTACCGCCGGTTTCGGCCGCTGCCGTTGCCCGCGCTGCAGGGGTTTCCTCGGCTGCGGTTTCCTACGTCCTCAACGGCAAAGGCGGCGTCTCGCCCGAGACCCGGCGCCACATCATCCACGTGGCGAACGAGCTCGGCTTCAGGCCCCGTAAGCCGTCGCAGTCAACCGACCCGCAGCGGACCCGGGTCATCGGGCTGATCCTGCCGAACATCATCAATCCGATGTTTCCGCGCTGGGCGCAGGGCGTCATTACGGCCGCGGCGGAGTCCGGCTACGAAGTGTTCGTCGCCACTACCCAGGACGATCCGGAGGTGCTCGCCCAGGTCACCTCGACACTCGCGCACCGCAACGTCGATGGCATCATCCTGGCCGCCTCGCTCCGGGACGACGCCACCGCGCTCCGCACGCTGAGGGCGGCCCGCATCCCCTACGTGTGCCTGTCCCGCAGGGCGGACTTCCTCGACTCGGATTTCGTCGGGATCGACGACGACGCGGCAGCCACCACGCTGATGCAGCACATGCTCAGCCACGGCTTCACCGAAGTCGCCACAGTGATCGGCCCCCGGTTCTCAACGGCCTCCCTGGCCCGCGAACAGGCGTTTGTCCGCACAGCCGCCGCGGCGGGCATCACGATCAGCGGCGACCGGAAGATCAGCACCAGGGTCAACAACGAGGGCGGCCGGCTGGCGGCAGGGCGGCTCTTCTCTGCCGAAACGCCGCCGCAGGCCGTGGTGTGCGGCAGCGACGAGCTTGCCATCGGCGTCATGGAATACGCCTTGTCGCGCGGCCTTCGCATCCCGGACGACGTCGCCGTCGCCGGCTGTGACGGGCTGCCGCACAGCCGCTCCGGGCTGATCAACCTGACCAGCATTGTCCAACCGCAGCAGGAAATGGCCAACGAGGCGTTCGCCATGCTGCTCAAACGCATCGATTCCCCGTCCGCCACCTACACCTCGAAAGTGTGCCGGCACCGCCTGCACGTCGGGCGGACGTGCGGCTGCACGCCTCCTGACAGCTGAGGCCGCGCCACGCGCGGGCCGACTCGTCCGCGGCCAGCCCCACCCGTTCCCGCGACCCTGACGAACCACGCGCCGCGCGCACTGCCGCCTACCTCCCGTTTGCCCTTTCCGCATGCCCTCCCTGACCACCTATCCCGCCAACGAGCCAAGGACCCCGACCCATGTCAGTTGTATCCGCAACAAAGAAGATGCGCACACCACAGGAAATCAACGGCGTGATCTTACGCCGCGTCATGCCGCTGCTGATCGGCGCCTACATCATGGCCTTCCTGGACCGCACCAACATCGGTATGGCCAAGGACCGGCTGGAGATCGACCTCGGCATCTCGGCCACCGCGTACGGCATCGGCGCCGGGCTGTTCTTCCTGACCTATGCCCTGTCCGAAATCCCGTCCAACCTGATCATGCACAAGGTCGGCGCCCGGTTCTGGATCATGCGGATCATGATCACCTGGGGCATCATCTCCGCCGGCATGGCCTTCGTCCAGGGCGAATGGTCCTTCTACATCATGCGGATGCTGCTCGGCGTGGCCGAGGCCGGACTCTTCCCGGGCGTTATGTACTTCCTGACGCAGTGGTTCGTGGTCAAGGACCGCGCCAAGGCCAACGGAATGTTCCTGCTCGGCGTCTCCATCGCCAACATTGTCGGGGCCCCGCTGGGCGGGCTGCTGCTGACCTTTGACGGGCTCGGCGGCCTGCACGGCTGGCAGTGGATGTTCCTCGTCGAAGGACTCCCGGCCTGCGTCCTCGCCTACGTCGTCTGGAAGAAGCTCCCGGACCGCCCCAGCATGGCGACGTTCCTCACCGCCGAGGAATCCGCCGATCTCGAGGCCCGCATCGCCGCCGAGGAGACCGCCGGCGCCGCGGCCTCCGGCAACCACCTGCTGCGCGATGTCCTGAAGGACAAGCAGATCCTCCTCGTCGTCGGCGTCTACTTCACCCACCAGATCGCCGTCTACGCCCTGTCCTACTTCCTGCCCTCCATCATCGGCACGTACGGCAAGCTCAGCCCGCTGCAGATCGGCCTGCTGACGGCCATCCCGTGGATCTTCTCCGCGGCGGGCGCCCTGCTGGTCCCCCGCTTCGCCACCGACGGCCGCCGCTCCCGGATGCTGGTCACCGGCACCATGACCGGCATCGTCGCAGGCTTCGCCCTCGGCGCCGTCGGCGGGCCGCTGCTGGGCATGATCGGCTTCTGCCTCGCCGCCTTCAATTTCTTCGCCCTGCAGCCGATCCTCTTCACCTACCCGGCCACTCGCCTCAGCGGCGCCGCCCTCGCCGGCGGCATCGCCTTCGTCAACACCATCGGCCTCTGCGGCGGCTTCCTGGGCCCCTATGTCATGGGCTTCATGCAGGACGCCACCGGCTCCAAGCTCTCCGGCCTGTGGTTCATCGTGGGCATGTGCGTCATCGGCGCGCTGCTGTCCCTGCTGCTCAAGCGCGGCACGGAGAAGCCCGCGATTGTTCCGGCCGCCCACTGACGCACTGCTCCCACCGCCCGTTCCGGACCCGCGGGTTCGGAGCGGGTCCGCAAGCCATCTCACTGCAAGGACTACTCATGGATTTCACTGCCAAGCGCATTCTCGTCACGGCCGGAGCCAACGGCATCGGCCTGGCCATCGCCAGCAAGTTCCGGGAACTCGGCGCCACCGTCTTCGTCACCGACATCGACCCCGACGCCGTCGACAAGGCCCGCGTCAACGGGCTCCTCGCCGCGGTCAGCGACGTCTCGGACGAGGGCCAGGTCCGCGAACTCATGGACACCGTCCGGGTCGAAATGGGCGGCCTCGACGTCCTCGTCAACAACGCCGGCATCGCCGGGCCCACCGGACCCCTGGAATCCCTCGACGCCGCGGCGTGGAAGGCAACCTTCGACGTCAACATCCATGGTCAGTTCTTCTGCATCAAGCATGCCCTGCCCCTGTTGCGCGAGGGCAGCGGCGCCTCTATCGTGAACCTGTCCTCGGCCGCCGGGCGGCTGGGCATGGCCGGCCGCAGCGCCTATTCGGCGTCGAAGTGGGCCGTCGTCGGGCTGACCAAAACCCTCGCGATCGAACTTGGCCCGGACGGCATCCGCGTCAACGCCATCTGCCCCGGCGCCGTCAACGGCCCACGCATCGACTCCGTCATCGCCGCCAAAGCCCGGATGCTCGAGCTGCCGGCGGACGAGGTGTCCGCGCTGTACCACAACCAGTCCTCGCTGGGCCGGCTGATCGAGGCCGAGGACATCGCCAACATGGCCGCCTTCGTGGCCAGCGACATGGCCCGCAACGTCCACGGCCAGGCTCTGGCCGTGGACGGCAACACCGAAAAGCTCTACTGACCTGAACTGAACTGAACTGCCTGGGGAGCCGGTCCGCCCCAGGCCGCCGCCCGCCCCGCACCCACACTGCCCCGCCCTGCCCACCAAGGAGACATTCCCATGGCTGCTGCCCGCAAGGTCATCATCACCAGCGCCGTCACCGGCGCCATCCACACCCCGTCCATGTCCCCGCACCTGCCCGTCTCCCCCGACGAGATCGCCGACGCCGCGATCGGCGCCGCCGAGGCAGGCGCCGCGATCGTCCACATGCACGCCCGCGACCCCAGGGACGGCCGCCCCTCCCAGGACCCCGAGCACTTCGCCCCGATCCTGGACAAGCTCAAGCGCAACACCGACGCCGTCATCAACATCACCACGGGCGGCTCGCCGCACATGAGCGTCGAGGAGCGGATGCAGCCGGCGGCGCTGTTCAAGCCGGAGCTTGCCTCCCTCAACATGGGCTCGATGAATTTCGGGCTTTACCCGATGCTGGACCGCTTCACCGAGTTCGGCCACGACTGGGAGCGCGAAGGGCTCGAAAAGAGCCGCGACCTCGTCTTCAAGAACACCTTCCAGGACATCGAGACCATTCTGGGCATCGGCAACCAGAACGGCACCCGCTTCGAGTTCGAGTGCTACGACATCTCGCACCTGAACAACCTCGCGCACTTCCACGGCCGCGGGCTGGCCAGGGGCCCGCTGTTCGTCCAGTCGGTCTTCGGCCTGCTCGGCGGCATCGGCGCGCACCCCGAGGACCTCATGCACATGCGCCGCACGGCGGACCGCCTGCTCGGCGAGGACTACGAGTGGTCCATCCTGGGCGCCGGCAGGAACCAGATGCCGCTCGCCACGATCGGCGCCGCCATGGGCTCCCACGTCCGGGTGGGCCTGGAGGATTCCCTGTGGATCGGTCCTGGCCAGCTCGCCGCGTCCAACGCCGAACAGGTCACCCGGATCCGCACCATCCTGGAAGCCCTCAACTTTGAGGTCGCCACCCCCGACGAGGCGCGGCAGATGCTGCACCTCAAGGGCCGGGAAAACGTAGGGTTCTGAGCCGATGAGCATCCTGGTGGCCCCGGACAGTTTCAAGGGCACCTTCACGGCGGCCCAGGTGGCCGGGCACATCGCGGCCGGCATCCGCTCGGCCGGCGCGGCGGCCCGCGAGCTGCCCGTGGCCGACGGCGGCGAGGCACCACCGAGGCCCTCGCCCGCGGTCTGGACGCCCGGCCCGTCCTTGTCACCACGGTCGGGCCGTGGGGCGAACCCGTCGAGGCGGCGGTCGGGCTCACCGCCACCGGGACCGCCGTCGTCGAACTGGCCGTCGCGAGCGGCCTCAACCTGCCGTCCGCCGGCGGCCGGGACCCGCTGACGGCGAGCACGTACGGCACCGGCGTCATGATCGCGGAGGCCGCCCGGCACGGCGCACGCCGCAWCGTGGTGGCGGCAGGGGGCTCGGCCACCACCGACGGCGGGGCCGGCGCCATCGCCGCGATCGAGGAACGCGGCGGGCTCCGCAGCGCCGAGCTGGTGATCCTGAGCGATGTCACGACGCGTTTTTCCGACGCCGCACGCGTGTTCGGGCCGCAGAAGGGAGCCGGGCCCGCCGCTGTTGAGCTGCTGACACACAAACTCGAGCTGCTCGCGGCGGAGTTCGCCCGGGACTACGGCCGCGATCCCCGGCTGGTGGACCGGACCGGGGCGGCGGGTGGCTTCTCCGGCGGAATGTGGGCCCGTTACGGCGCCCGCCTGGTGTCAGGGGCGGACTATGTGCTGGATTTGCTGGGCTTCGACGCGCAACTGGCTGCCAGCAGCGCCGTGGTGGTCGGCGAGGGCCGGCTGGATTCCCAGACCGGCCAGGGGAAGATCATCGGTGCCATCCTGGCCCGTGCCGGCACCACGCCGGTGTACGCGGTGGTGGGATCGGTGGATCCGGACCTCGGCGACTACGCCGACAGCTTTGCCCGCATCATCGTGGCCGGAGATCCGGCAGCCATGCAGGCCGCGGGGGCGGAACTGGCCCGTGCGGCTTCGGCGGCTTCCCATGCTGCTGGTGCTGCTCCTGCCGCGCCTGCTCACCTGTGAGTCCGCGGGACATGTCCTCCCTTGGCCCGCGCCAGTGGACATACTCCCGTTGTGCCCATCCCCGGACCTGGAGACTGGACATGTCCCCCGCAGCCGGACGTGACCACTGGACATGTCCTCCCGTGCTCCGCAAACTGCCCAAAAACTGGACATGTCCATCCCCGCCACGTGTGACCACCGGGCATGCCCTCTGCTGCCCCGTGCCAGTGGACATACTCCCGTTGTGCCCATCCCCGGACCTGAAGACTGGACATGTCCCCCGCTGCCGGACGTGACCACTGGACATGTCCTCCCGCGGCCGCACGATTGGCTGAAAACTGGACATGTCCCCCAGCGACAACTTGCGCAAACCAACTCCGTGAAGCCCGGCCTAGCGGAGCTCGGTGGCGCGAAACCTGGACCGGCTCGGAAGGAGTAGCCCGGCTCGGAAGTAGCTGCCCGAAAGTCCGGGCTCAGAAGGAGCGGTCCGGCGGCTGGGTCCCCCAAGGAGCCGGCCGCCGGACCAAACACTCCCACCCCCAAAGCTTGTCACAGGTTTGACAAAATTGTCACACGCCGCTCCGGGCCGTGCCGAGGCCCGTCGGTATTGTGGAATCCATGAATGACACGACGGCACCGCAGGATCCCGGGCACCGGAGCATATTCCTTGACAAGGCTCACCCCGCTGCCTGGCGCGCACTCAACGGGCTGGGCCTGAAAGCCAAGGAAGCCGCCGTCGAGGCCGGGCTGGACGACACACTCATCGAGTTGCTCAATGTCCGCATTTCGCAGATCAACGGCTGCGCCTTTTGCCTGGACATGCACGTGGGCGATGCCGTCAAGAACGGCGAGTCGGCCCAGCGCCTGGCCGTCCTCCCCGCATGGCGCGACACCACTCTGTTCTCCGAAAAGGAACGCGCAGCCCTGACGCTGGCCGAGGCAATCACCACTATCTCTGACGCCCATGCCCGCGACCACGAAGGCGCACAGGCCAGGCGGCACCTGACTGCCGAAGAATTTTCCGCCGTCAGCTGGCTGGCGATTACGATGAACGCGTTCAACCGGGTTTCCATCGTCAGCCAGCACCCGGTCCGCGACGCCCGCGGCTAACCCACCGTCCACTCCCGCCAGCCGCCCACGCCAGAACACCCGGTCGGCGGACAGGTGTCCGCGGCTAAGGCGCCGGCGGTGTGCGGCTGGCCAAGCAATGAGCCATAGCCACAACTGGCGTGCAGTCGTAAGCTCGAAAAGTGGGGCGGAGCTGCGGTCACCGAGGGAGCACTGCCATGAGGTGGGTCAGGCCGGGTCACCCGGAATACGACGAAACACGAAGACTCTTCAACGCGATGATCGACCGCCATCCGGCCGTGATTGCCCCGTGCGCCGGCCCTGAAGGGGTGGCCGAGGCGTTGGCGTACGCGCGTACACACGGCTTCGAAGTCGCCGTCCGGGCCGGCGGCCATTCCGTAGCCGGCATGTCCATGAACGACGGCGGCCTCGTGATTGACGTTCGTCCGATGAAATCCGTGCGGGTGGACCCGGAGGCCCGCACTGCCACGGTGGGCGCGGGCCTCACCTGCGGCGAGTTTGACCGCGCCACCCAGGAATACGGCCTCGCCATCACGGGCGGGCGGGTCTCCACGACCGGGCTCGCGGGTTTCACGCTCGGGGGCGGGTCCGGCTGGCTTGAGCGCGCCTTCGGCTTCGCCTGCGACGACCTCGTCTCCGTCGATCTGGTCACCGCCACCGGCGAGCAGGTGACGGCCAGCGCCCAGGAGAATCCCGAACTCTTCTGGGCCCTTCACGGCGGCGGCGGGAACTTCGGCGTCGCCACCTCCTTTACGTTCGGCCTGCATCAGCTGGGGCCAAGCGTGCATGCCGGGGTGCTGATGTGGCCCGGGGACGCAGCCCCGGAACTCAGCCGCGGATACCGGGACCTGGCCTCCGCGGCTCCCAACGAAGAGTCCGCCACCCTCATCTACGGGATTGCACCGGCGGAACCCTTCGTGCCCGCGGCCATGGTGGGCAAGATGGCGGTATACGTCGTGTATGTCTTCGCCGGGGATGCCGAGGAAGGCAAAGAACATGCCAAGGCATACCGGGAACTGGGCCCTGTTGTGGACCTGGTGGAAGATACCGGCTACGCAGACTTCCAGTGCTCCCTGGACGACCCGCCGGGCAAGTACAACTACTGGAGCGCCGACTATCACGACGATCTCTCCGACGACGCCCTGGACGTCATCATCGACTCGGCCCGGAACCTCCCGGGACCAAGCTCCCAGCAACTGATCGCCCATTGGGGCGGGGCGGTGAGCGGGCCGGCCGCCGCGGCCACCCCGCTGCTGAACCGGACCGCCAGCTGGGTGAGCCACCCGTTCGGCCTGGGCGACACCCCGCAGGGCGGGCAGGACGCGAAGGCATGGGTCAAACGCTTCCGCCAGGACATCTCCCCCTACGCGACCGGGGGCGTCTGGCTGAACTTCATCGGCGACGAAGGCCAGGCCCGGATCCGCGCGGCCTATGGCGACGAAAACTACAACCGGCTGGCAGAAGTGAAACTTGAGTTTGATCCCGGGAACGTGTTCCGCGGCAACCAGAACATCCGACCCGCCGTCGCGGCATGACCACAACGGCGGTGGCCCCGCCGTCGCGGCATGACCCCGACGGCGGTGGCCGCCCGGTGCCGCACCGGTGCCCGCAGTCCGGGCCGCGCGTGTCCGCGGTCGGGGCTAGAC
>NZ_JBFTZL010000031.1:0-27723 GCF_056406825.1 Arthrobacter sp. P1_A5
CTATTCGGGCGCGGCGACGGCGGAGGTCCCGGATGACCTCGCCGCCGCCATCGCGGCGGACCCGCGGGCGCAGGCGATGTTCGAGGTCCTGACGTCCGTGAACCGGTATGCCCTGATCTACCGCACCAACTCGGTCAAGCAGGCCTCCACCCGGGAGAGGAAGATCGCCGGGTTCGTGGAGATGCTGGCCAGGTTCGACACGCCGTACCCGCAGACCAGGCGGCCCCCGGAACCGTAGCGCTCGCCCGCGGCGCATCCCAGAGAATTCCCAGCGGCCTTGCTGGCTGCAGGGAGTTGCCTCTGGCAGGATTGGGCGAATGCTCCTTGCCCAGCGTGCCCCGCGACCCCCTGCCCGCCTGCCGCTGCCGTCCCAACAACGGCTCTTCTTCGTGGCAGCGGGCCTGTTAATTGCGGGTGAGACGATCTTCTGGACCGTGCTCGCCGCCGTGCAGTCGAACAGCGGCGTGGCTGACCTGGACGCGCCCGTGCACGACGGAATCGTGGCGTCCCGGACCCCCTTGGCCACCGCCATCCTGGCGGCCGTGACCACGGTGACGTCGCCGCTGTGGATGACGGTGATCGGCTGCGCCGTGGCACTGGCCTGGGCGGTCTTCAAGCGTGAAGTCTGGCGTCCAGCCCTGCTGGTCGGCGCTATGGCGGCCACCTTCGCGGTGTCCACGCTGGTGAAGCACGACGTCGGCCGGAGCCGGCCCGCCGCCAGCGGCTTCATGCTGGGACCCGACGACGCCCTGTCCTTTCCCTCCGGCCATACCTTCGGGGCCGGCGTCTTCCTGTGCGTCCTCAGTTACCTGCTGCTGGCGGCCCGCGGCACGCGGACGGGCAAACGGACGACGTCGGTGCTCGGCTTCGCGGCAGCGGCTGCCGGGACACTGGTGGTTGCCTTCAGCCGCCTGTACCTGGGGTATCACTGGCTGACGGACGTGCTCGCCTCCATGGGCCTGGCGCTCGCCGTTACCGGGATCGTTATCCTGGCCGACGGGCTGCGCGCCGCCGCGGCCCCGTCCGGGCATAGCCCAGTGGACGCGGGACTGTCAGAGTCCGACGCCCATCGCCTGGGCGATCACCACCGCCGAGGCTGAGGACCACGCCTGCGGGTGGCACGACGCCGGATACGGTACCGCGACGCTCGAGTCCTCGGCCCGCACCCCGGCGAACACCTCCGGCAACCGGTGCCCGAAGGAGGCCGCCGCCGCGATCAGGCCGTCGGCGAGGGTGCGTGCCTCTGCGACGAAACCGTCGGCTAGGAGGCCGCGGATCGCGATGGCGGTGTCGTGGCTCCAGACCGAGCCGCAGTGGTAGCTGAAGGGCCAAAACCCTGCGGCCCGCCGCGAAATCGTGTGCACGCCGTAGCCGGAGAACAGCTCGGGGCTCACCAGCCGGTCTGCGACGATCCGGGCTTCGGCCGCGTCCAGGATGCCCGTGCCCAGCAGATGTCCCATGTTTGAGCCCGGGATGTCCAACGGGACCCCGTGCCCGTCCAGGGCCATGGCCGGGAACGGCCCGCCGTCGTCCTCAACCCAGAAGCGCTCCCGGAACCTGATCCGGAGGGCCACGGCGAAGTCGCGCAGCGCCTGAGCGCCCGGTTCCCCGAACGCGTCGAACAGTTCCGCCGTCTCCATGGCTGCCTGGTACGCGTAGCCCTGCACCTCGGACAGGGCGATAGGCCCCTCGGCCTGCCGGCCGTCGCGGAACTGCATGGCGTCCCGGGAATCCTTCCAGCCCTGGTTGCTCAGGCCGTGGCCCGTGGAGTCACGGTAGCTGAGGAACCCGCCGTTGCCGGCTGCGCCGTCCGCTCCGGTGGAGCCGGCGGCGAGCAGCCACTCCGCGGCGCGAGCCGCGTTCGGCAGCAGCGACCGCACGGCGTCCTCGTCCCGGCCGGTGCGCCAGAGTTCACCGAGCAGGCAAAGCCATAACGGGGTGGAATCCACCGCCCCGAAGTACACCGGCGGCAGGCGCAGGTTCTGGCTCTCCAGCACCAGTTCCTTGGACCGCAGTTCGTGCAGGATCTTGCCGGGTTCCTCGGCGGCCGCCGCGTCCGTCCGGGTGCCCTGGAAAGCAGCCAGCGCGCGCAGAGTGCCCGCCGCCAGCCCGTTGTCCGTGCCGGTGTCCAGAGGCAGCAACAGCCGCGCAGCCCACAGCGAATCCCGTCCGAACAGCGTGAAGTACCAGGGCGCCMCGGCGGCGATGAACGGGGCGTCCGGCAGCTGGCGGGTGGCCAGGCGGAGCCCGGCCACGTCATCGAGGGAGTTATCCAGGAGCAGGCCCAGGGCCCCGGCCGGTCCGGTCCGCGGCGACCTGGCCGCGGGCGGGCGGGCAGCCACCACGGCGTCATCATGGTCGGTGAGGACGGCCTGCCATTCGGCCTCGAACGGCCGGCCCCGGCCCAGGGTTCCGCGCCAGGCGAGGTGGCCTTCCGGGGTGACGGCGCCCGGGGCCGCGACCGCCAGGGTCTTGCCACCCTCCTGCCAGCGCAGCGTGGACTCATCGGCAGAGACCGGCGCGGACGGGTCACGGAAGCGGCTKAGGCGGATCTGGGCCATGTCGGTGAAGTCGGCCGCGAGGGCTACGTCGATTTCGACGTCGAGGGAATCCAGCGAGGTGCGCAGCTGCAGGGTGTGCCGCACCACGCCCGRCGTCACCGTCCAGGTCTGGAGGAGCTCGACGGCGGGATCCTCCGTGGGTCCCGGGATGCCCCGGACCAGGCCCCGGACGCGCAGGACGCCGCCGGGCTCCGTCTCGACGGTGGCCGGTTCGGGTTCCAGGCCGTTGACGCGCACCAGCGCCCGGCAGAGCATCCGGGTGTCGCCGTGGAGCAGCCCGGTGAAGCCGGCCGGATCAGCGGAGTCACCGGCTCCGGGCGGTTTGACCTCCCCGGCCAGGCGGCCTTCCGGATCGAGCCACAGCTGGGTGGGGGCGGCAACGGAGCAGTGTTGGCGGTGCAGGCCTGGCTGAACAGTCATCCGCCTACCCTATGCCGGGCACTGGGCGGTCTCAATGCGCCACAGCCCGCTGCCGACCGCCTAACAGGTCATGGCGTCGGCCGCCGGCCGCCGGAAGGTCCGCCGGCTGATATCGATCCGCTCTCCGAAGGATGCCTGCCGGGTGCCGGGTCCGGTTGACGGGGTCATGGTGCGGTCAGGGCTGATGCCACCGCTGTGCCCAGTTCTTCTGTGGTGGCGTTGCCGCCCATGTCGGGTGTGAGGGCTTGTTGCCCGCGGGCGAGCACGGTTTCCATAGCGGTGGTGATGGCGGCCGCAGCTTCGGGTTCTCCCAGGTGTTCGAGCATCATGGCGGCGCACCAGATTTGCCCGATGGGGTTGGCGATGCCCTTGCCGGCGATATCCGGGGCGGAGCCGTGGACGGGCTCGAAGAGGCTGGGGAACTTGCGTTCGGGATTGATGTTGCCGCTGGGGGCGATGCCGATGGTTCCGGTGCAGGCCGGTCCGAGGTCGGAGAGGATATCGCCGAAGAGGTTGCTGGCGACGACGACGTCGAACCAGTCAGGGTGCATGACAAAGTTAGCGGCCAGGATGTCGATGTGGTACTTGTCCACCTTGATCCCTGGGTACGCGGCGGACATGGCCTGCACCCGTTCGTCCCAGTAGGGCATGGTGATGGAGATGCCGTTGCTCTTCGTGGCGGAAGTGAGGTGCTTTTTGGGCCGGCTCTGGGACAGATCGAAGGCGTACTTCAGGATCCGGTCCACGCCGGTGCGGGTCATGACGGTTTCCTGGACCACCGTTTCGCGGTCGGTGCCTTCGAAGATCTTCCCGCCGATGCTGGAGTATTCGCCTTCGGTATTTTCGCGCACGACGTAGAAGTCGACATCGCCCGGAACCCTCCCGACCAAAGGGCTGGGCACGCCGGGCAGAAGCTTGACCGGGCGCAGGCTGACGTACTGGTCGAAGTGGCGGCGGAACTGCAGGAGGCTGCCCCACAGTGAAACGTGGTCGGGGACGACGTCAGGCCACCCGACAGCGCCGAAGAAGATGGAATCGAACTGGTTCAGTTCCTCGAACCATCCGTCGGGCAGCATTTTCCCGTGCCGGGTGTAGTAGTCAGCCGAGGCGTAGTCGAATTGTTCATAGGTGAGGTTCAGGTCGAACGCTGAGCCGGCGGCGTCCAAGACGCGCAGTCCTTCGGGCACGACTTCGGTGCCGATTCCGTCGCCTGGAATGACTGCGATGCGGTGGTGTTTCGACATCAGGATCCTTCTTTGTCGTTGTTAGGTATTCGGGGTTAGCGGTCCACCGGGTGTGCCGGTTCGCGGTTTTCGAGGACGTCAATGACGGCGTGCGCGGCTGCCAGCCCGGCCCGTGTCCGTGCCTCGATCGTTTGTCCGGCGAGGTGGGAGGTGATGAGCACGTTGTTCAGGCCCCGAAGGGGGCTGTCGCCGTTCAGGGGTTCGCTCTCGAGCACGTCCAGCGCGGCACCGGCGATGGTGCCGTCGTAAAGTGCCTTGGCCAGGGCCTCTTCATCCACGAGTGAGCCGCGGGCCGTGTTGATGAGGACGGCGGTGGGTTTCATCGCCTGCAACCGGGGCGCGTCGATGAGTTTGCCTGTGCTCTGGCCTCCGCGGGTGTGCAGGGAGAGGTAGTCGGCGTCGCGGATGACGGCGTCGAGATCGGTGAACTGGACCGCGGTGTTATCGCGGTCGGGGTGGGCGGTGCTGACCAGGACGGTCATGCCGAGGGCGACAGCAAGGTTCGCGGTCGCGCGACCGCCGGGGCCGTAGCCGATGATGCCCAGGGTGGAACCGTGCAGTTCGTGGCCGGCTTCCCGTGGCCAGTGGCCTTGACGTACGGCGGCGGTGACCTCCACGAGGCGGCGTGCGGCCATGATGATCAGCCCGATGGTCAGTTCGGCGACCGAGTGGTGGTTTGTTCCGGGGGCGTTGCAGACCCTGATCCCTCGCGCCGCGGCGGCTTCGACGTCGATTGAGTCATACCCCACGCCGCTGCGCGCGATGACTTGCAGAGCGCCAGCGCCGGTGAGCATGTCGGCCGTGACCGTTTCGCTGGCGAGGATCGCGCCGGACATGCCATCGAACAACGAGCAGCGTTCCTCAAGGGTCCGCGGCCCCCGGGCTGGCGAGTAGACCGGTTCCAGACCGCGTTCCCGGAGGAGCTGGTCAACGGTGTCTCCGGGGTGGAGGTAGTCGGTGGTGATCAGGATGCGTGGAGCCATGGTGCCGGTGGGTCCTCTCTTTGCTCGATCGGATGCGCGGCCGTCGGTGGCGGTGGCTTCCGGTCTACGCGGGCCAGGGCCGCCGCGGCTTGTGCGGCGGCCCTGGGGATCTTTGGTGTTAGTGGACCTCGATCTTTTCTGCTTCCACTTCGGTCGGTGTGTTTGACTCGATCTCGTTCTTTTTCTGGCCTGAGGCGTGCAGGGCTTTGCGGGCTTGTTCCGGGTCGAAGTCCTTTTCCCATTTGCCGACGACCACTGCTGCCATCGCGTTGCCGAGGACGTTGATGAAGACGCGCCCTTCGTTCAGGAGCCGGTCGATGCCGACGATGAGTGCGAGGGCGGCCAGCGGGATGCCGCCCACGGAGCTCAAGGTGCTGGCCAGGACGATGAATGYGCCGCCGGCGATGCCCGCAGTGCCTTTGCTGGTGAGCATCATGACGCCGACCATGACGAGCTGCTGTTCCCAGGACAGGTCCATGCCGACAGCCTGGGCCAGGAACACGGAGGCCATGGTCAGGTAGACGGCGGATCCGTCGAGGTTGAAGGAGAACCCGGACGGGATCACGATGCCCACAGTCGACTTGCCGACGCCCATATTTTCGAGCTTCTTGATCAGCTGCGGGAGGACTGCTTCGCTGGAGCAGGTACTCAGGGCGATCAGCAGTTCGGCCTTGAGGTAGCGCATCACCGTGAAGATGTTCAGTCCGCAGGCACGGGCGATAGCGCCCAGGACCACGACGACGTACACGATGCAGGTTCCGGTGAACAGCAGGACGAGGTAGCCCAGCTGCTGGAGGCTGGCTGTGCCGTAGTTGGCCACGACGGCCGCGAGTGCGCCGAACGTGCCGATGGGGGCAAGGCGCATGACCCAGCTGACGATTTTGAAGATAACAACGGACAGGGCCTGGATGCCCTTGGTGAGGAACGCGCCGGATTCTCCGGAGACGTTCAGGGCGGCACCGAACACGATGGAGACCATCAGCGCGGCGATGATGGTGTGGCCGGTCAGGGCCCCGAACAGTGATTCCGGGATGATGTTGCTGACGAATTCGAGACCATCGAAGCCTTTGTTGGCGGCCGCCGGCACTTTGCTTGCGTCCAGTTTGGACGGATCGATGTTCATGCCCGTGCCGGGGTGGAAGACGTTGGCGACCATCAGGCCGATAAGCATCGACACTAGTGACAGGGCGATGAAGTAGCCCAGGGCCTTGACGCCGATGCGGCCGGCTTTGCGCAGGCTGTCCATCGAGGCGATGCCCAAGGACACCACGCAGAACACCACAGGTATGACGATCATCTTCACCAAGGCGATGAACCAGTCACTGAGCGGGGTGAGCTGTTTGCCGACGGACGGCAGGAGCAGGCCGACGGCGATGCCCAGGACGGCGCCCAGGACGACTTGGAACCAGAGCTCGCGCAGCAGCCGGCCGAACCGGGATCGCTGCTTGGGCGGTTGGGCTGAGTGTTGCGGGTTCTGTATGGTGTGGGACGACATCGTGGGTGCTCCTTTGCACGTCAGACTGAGAAAATTGGGGAGGTGCGGTCCCGGGCAGTGGTGCTGCCCGGGACCGGGGCACTGCCGGATGGTTTAGTTGTGCAGTGCGCTCAGGACCTTGTAGAACTCAGCCTTGCCTTCGAGCCCGATGCCCGGCAGATCGCCCGGGGCCACGCGGCTGTTGACGATGACAGCATCGTCAGTGAAGCCGCCGGTGGGCTGGAACTCGCCCGGGTAGGATTCGTTGCCGCCGAGCTTGAGGGCTGCGGCAATATGCAGGGAGAACTGGTGTCCGCCGTGAGGGATGCAGCGGCGTGAGGACCAGCCGTGCTGGGCGAGCATGTCCTGGATCCGGCGGTATTCGGTCAGGCCGTAGCTCAGGGCCGGGTCGACCTGGATGAAGTCGCGGTCCGGGCGCATGCCGCCGTAGCGGACCAGGTTCCGTGCGTCCTGGAGGGAGAACAGGTTCTCTCCGGTGGCGATCGGGTTCTTGTAGTGCTCAGAGAGGGTGGCGTTCAGGGCGTAGTCCAGCGGGTCGCCGACTTCCTCGTACCAGAACAGCCCGTACTGGTCGATGGCTTTGCCGTATTCCAGCGCGGTCTCGAGGTCGAACTTGCCGTTGACGTCCACCATGAGGCGGGAAGCGTCGCCGTCGAGGACCTCGATCACGGCTTCGATGCGGCGAAGGTCTTCGGAGAGGTCGGTGCCGCCGATCTTCATCTTGACCACGTTGTAGCCCTTGGCGAGGAAGCCGCGCATTTCGTTCTGCAGGTCCTCGAGGCTCTTGCCGGGTGCGTAGTAGCCGCCGGCTGCGTAGACGAAGACGTCCTTGTCCGGGTTTCCGTCGCCGTAGTGGTCTGAGATCCACCGGTAGAGCGGGACGCCAGCGATCTTCGCGGCGAGGTCGTGCAGGGCCATATCGGCGACGCCGACGGCGACTGAGCGTTCGCCGTGTCCGCCGGGCTTTTCGTTGGACATCATCAGGTCCCACGCCTTTTCCGGCGAGAGCTGGCCGTCCTCATCGAGAAGGTCTTCGGACGGGGCATCCATGATGCGCGGAAGAATGCGGTCTTTCAGGATGCCTGTCGCGTTGTAGCGGCCGTTGGAGTTGAAGCCATAGCCAACCAGGGGCTTGCCGTCGACGAAGACATCGGAGACGAGGGCGATGATCGTGCAGTCCATCTTGGTGAAGTCAATGAAGGCGTTCCGGATCGAGGAACTGATGGGAATGGTGCCGACGTGGGCGGAAACGATTTTCATCTTTGAATCTCTCCTGAGTGGGAATCTTATTTCTTATAAGACCTGCATCGAGACTGACCCCAAGCGATGAAGGACATCAGCCCCTCGAGCGAATATCTTATAAGACCTTGGATCAAAGGCTAGCCCAGGGGTGACGGGGGGCACAAGCCTTCCCGTGGAATTTCTTATAAGATGTTTTCAAGGAACTACACTGTGAGCAGCGGGGGCCACACCTCGGTAAGAGATTCGGAGCGGCAGATGAGCACCACGAACGTCTTTTCCAGTAAGGGCAGTCTCGCGTACAACGAACTCCGCCAGCTGATCCTCTCCGGTGGCCTTGCCCCCGGCTCGCGCATCTCCCAGTACGAGCTGGCCGACAACATGCAAATGAGCATCACCCCCCTGCGGGAAGCGATCCGCCGGCTCTCAAGTGAGGGCCTGATCATCATGGACACCCACCGGGATTCCAGGGTGGCAACCATGAGCGCCTCCGAGGCACGGGAACTCCTTGAAGTCCGTCTCTCACTCGAACCATCGGCAACAGAACTGGCAGCCTCCCGCCGGACTGACGCCGATATAGCAGCAATGCGCGCAGCCGCCGGGAAGCTCCTGCCTGTCACGCGGGTCTGGGGCGAGGAAGCGATCACAGTTCACCGGGAATTCCACCGGGCCGTCTACGCCGCCTCGCACAACGACGTCATGATCAAGCTCCTTGATGACCTGTGGGACAAATCCGACCGCTACCGCCGCGTCGGTCTCGAACTCCCCTCCGGGGATGAGCCCCGCACGATCGACCTGAACCAGCACCACCAGATCCTTGAGCTCGTCATTGCCGGGGATGGCGCCGGTGCGGCCGAACTCGCCCGCACCCACATCGCCAACAGCCTGACAGCCTCAGTAACCGGAGCCCTGGAGGAACGCGAGAACGTCCAATCGACGCCCCTGGAGAAAACCGCCTAGTATCCGCCGGCTTCCCTCCGGTCGTCAGGAGCCGTCCGCGGGCGGGTCATATGGGAATCAGAGAGCCCCTGCATAACGGCTTTCTATGGTTGCCCGCCAGACGACAGGCTCGATCTGATTTCTTCCGCGTGAGCAGCAATAATCCGGCGCCGTTCGCGAGTGAACCCTTTGACTTGCATGTCCAGGATTACCCGGCAGGACAATTCATCCAGCTCCAACAGTTCCATCAGACGACGGATCGCTTCGTCTAGGTCCTCTGAATCCTCGACCACGTGGAAGACATCCTCCCGCCGACCCATCGCCGTCACGAGGGCGTCCACGACTCTCAGAGTGTCCTCAGCACGCCTCCGCTGCTCCGCATTCATGGTGCGATTCTTCCATGCACGACTATTGCCGGAGGAGGGGACCGCCGAGGGCGGCGCCGAGCACATGATGTGCATGGGAGACGCCGTCATCTACTTCGCAATCACCGCAGGTGAAGCGATCCCGTTCCGAGGCCACGTCAGATCGTGGACCAGGTCGGCTACCTAGTGGACGATTCTCATCTCGTGCGAGGTCTGATTGAGTCGCCGTCCGCCGTCGGGAACGACCGTCACAATGTCCTCGATCCGTACGCCGAACCTGCCCGGCAGGTAGATTCCGGGTTCGATCGAGAAGCACATGCCGGGCTGGAGGATCTGGGTTTCGCCCTCCACCATGTACGGCGGCTCGTGAGTCGTCAGCCCGATTCCGTGCCCGACGCGGTGAATGAAGTAGTCGCCGTAGCCGGCTTCAGTGATCACCGCCCGGGCCACGCGATCAATTTCCTGGCACTCGACGCCTGGCCGCACGGCCTCGAACCCGGCCTGCTGCGCGAGTCTGACGACGTCGTGAACCTCGCGCTCCTCAGCGGTGGGCTCGCCGACGTGCACGGTCCGCGTCGTGTCTGATCCGTAGCCGTGTTTGAGGCCGCCGAAGTCGAGCACCACCATGTCTCCGTCCTCGATGATCCGCGGGCCGATCTCGTGGTGAGGGTTGGCTCCATTCGGACCCGAACCGACGACGGTGAAGTCCACCTGCGAATGACCGAACTGGCGAAGCAGGTCGGCGAGATCAGAACCGACGTCGGTCTCGCTGCGCCCAGCGAACCGCACGGTGACGATCTCCTCGTACGCCTGGTCCGCGGCCGCGCCGGCCGCCGCCAGCCGCTCGATCTCGTCGTCATCCTTGATCGCCCGAAGCATCGGCAGGGCGGTCGTCATCGAGACGTAGGACGACTTGGGCAGTCGATCCTGCAGGCCGAGGAGGTGCATGGCCCAGGCCGAGTCAGAGACGGCATAACGTCCGGTGCCGGCCATCAGCGTGGCAGATTCCGTGTAGGGGTCGCTCCCGTCAGTCCAGTCGGTGATCCGCAGATTCGAGGCGCCGGCGGCCGCTTCCGCGTCGGGCCTCTCGAGCCTCGGAACGATCATGGCGGGCTCCGCGTCGACGGGGATCACGAGCATGGTGATGCGTTCAGTGATGGCCACGGGTGCATACCCGGTGAGGTACAGCAGGTCCGGTCCGGGAGTGACCAGGATGCCGTCGAGCCCGGCATCCTGGGCGGCGTGGGCTGCTCGCCGCAACCGCTCGGCGAAGTCATCGGCGGTGAACGGAGCCGGCTCGGAAAGGCCGCGATGATCACTCATGGTTCGCATTCTCGTGCGCGGGGCATCCCTGGTCAACCCATCGCCCGGACAGCCGCTGCAGTCACTCTGGAATCACCCGTCGCGGGTGAGCCTTCGGGGCACAGTGGCTTCAGGACGCCGAATCTCGACGTTAGGGCTGCTCATCCATCGGAAAGGCGACGGCCTCGCCCACCACGCGAAGCCGCAGCTCCGTGCCGGGGCGGGCGATCGAGGCGTTCCAGTGCCGGATCGTGATGATTTCCCCGCCGCCGGGGTAGCGGTGGTCCGGGATGGCGCCGGCGGCAAGGACCGGCGGGACGGGGAGTTGGAGCCGCACTGTGGTTTCGGGGCCGAAGTAGTCCGTGTCCACCACCGTGCCGCGGATGGGGCCGTCCTCGGAAATGCGGATCTGCTCGGGCCGCAGCATCAGCTGGACCCGGCCCTGGGCCGGCGGGCGGCGCACGGGGATCCCGCCGAGCGAACACGTGGCCAGGGAGCCTTCCATCCAGGCATCCAGGATCACGGCGTCGCCCAGGAACTCGGCGGTGGCGCGGTCAGCCGGGCGCGTGTAGACGACGAACGGGTTGCCGATCTGGGCCAGCTTGCCGCCGCGCATCACGGCCACCTGGTCGGCGAAGGACAGCGCCTCGGCCTGGTCATGCGTGACGAGGATCGTGGTGACGCCGGCGTCCTTCAGGACCTGGGCCACGGCGCGGCGGGTGGCCACCCGCAGGCCGGCGTCCAGGGCGGAGAAGGGCTCGTCCAGCAGCATGAGCGCGGGCTTGCGGGCCAGCGCCCGGGCCAGGGCAACCCGCTGCTGCTGGCCGCCGGAGAGCTGGTGCGGGCGGCGCTTGGCCATGGCCGGGTCCAGGGAGACCATTTCCAGCAGCTCGCCCACCCGCGACTTGACGCCGCGGCGCCCGCCGGGCAGTTGGGTGGCGTCCAGGCCGAAGGAGATGTTCTGCCCGACCGTCAGGTGCGGGAACAGGGCGCCGTCCTGGGCGACGTAGCCGACGTGCCGCTTGTGGGCGGGGACCCAGGCGTTCTCCCCGGCCACCTTGCTCCCGTTGAGCGAGATGCTGCCGGTGTCCGGGTGCTCGAAGCCGGCAATCAGGCGAAGGAGCGTGGTCTTGCCGGAGCCGGAGGGTCCCACGATCGCCGTCGTTCCGCCCTTGGCGACGGAGAGGTTGACGCCTTTGAGGACGGCCTGGGGCCCAAAGTTCTTGGTGACCGCGTCGATTTCCAGGTGGCTGTTGGTGCTGGTGGCCACGGAAGCCGCGACCCGCGGCTCGGGGAGGCGCGAGGGGGCCTCACGCGACGGGTAAACATCGGTCACTGTCCGGCTACTTTCTTGGACTGCTGGAAGAGGAGATAGGTCATGGGCGCGGAGATCAGGATCATCAGCAGCGCATAGGGGGCGGCGCCAGCGTAGTCGATCTCGCTGCTCTTGCTCCAGAACTCGGTGGCGAGGGTGCGGGTCCCGTTGGGCGAGAGCAGGAGGGTGGCGGTGAGCTCGTTGACAATCCCCAGGAACACCAGGGCGGCGCCGCCAGCCGCGGCGGGGGCCGTGAGCCGCAGCGTCACGCGCAGGAAGGCCAGCAGCGGCGGCTTGCCGAGCACCTGGGCGGCCTCGTCGAGTTCCTTCGGTGCCTGGGACAGCCCCGAGCKGATGTTCACGAGGGCCCGGGGGAGGAACAGCAGCACGTAGGCCGCGATGAGCAGCGCTGAGGTCTGGTACATGCTGGGAACCATCCGGATGCTCACGGTCACGAAGGCCAGGCCCACCACAATCCCGGGCATGGAGCTGGTGATGTAGTTGGACAGCTCCAGGGACTTGCTGAACCAGCCGGGACGCCGCACGGCCAGGTACGCCATGGGGAACGCGACCACGGTGGTGGCGACGGCCGCCGCGAGGCCGTAGGCCAAGGTCTGCAGGAGGGCCGGCATGAATTCCTCGGCAGCCCAGATTTCCGGGCCGCCGGCGACGATCCAGCGCAGCACAAACGTCAGCGGCAGCCCGAACGCCAGCCCGGTGAGGGCGATCAGGGACAGCTGGGCGGGGAGCTGGTAGGCGTGCAGGGGCAGGCGCAAGGCGCGCGCCTGGGCTCCGGAGCCGATCCTGGCGTACCGGGCGCTGCCGCGGCTGCGGACCTCCACGAGCAGCAGGATGAGGCAGAGGAACACCAGGACGCTGGCCAGCATGTTCCCGGCGGTGCCATTGAACGTGGACTGGTACTGGACCATGATCGCGGTGGTGAAGGTGTCGAAGCGGATCATCGCGAAGGCCCCGTATTCGGCCAGCAGGTGCAGCGCGACCAGCAGCCCGCCGCCGGTCATGGCGATGCGCAGCTGCGGGAGCACCACGCGGAAGAACGCGCGCCAGGCGCCGAGGCCGAGGGAGGCGGCGGACTGTTCGATCGCCGGGTCCAGGCGGCTGAGCGTCGCGGCGGCCGGGATGTACACGAGCGGGAAATAGGACAGGGTGGCGATCAGGACCCCGGACCACAGCCCGCCAAGGGACGGCACCGCGGAAACCCATGCGTAGCTGTTGACGAAGGCGGGGATGGCCAGCGGGGCGGCGAGCAGCACGGCCCACCACTTGCGGCCCACAAGGGACGTGCGTTCGACGAGCCAGGCGCCGCCGACGCCCAGGACGAGGCACAGCGGCACCGTCACCACGGTCAGCAGCACCGTGTTCAGCAGGAGTTCGCCCACGCGCGGGCGGAAGATCAGGGCCATTGCAGTGTCCCAGCCGGTGGAGGCTGTCATGAAGACCACGTAGGCCAGGGGCACCAGGGAAAACAGGGCGATGAGGACCGCGATGATGGACACGACAGAGACGCCGAAAGGCGGGCGGGGGCGTTTACCCCTGCCCGCCGTCGTCGTGTCGGTCGTCAAATCCCCAGAGGGACCGGGGACCGCCAGCTTGTTTGTCACTGCGGCTACAGCAGTCCTGCCTGGGTCATCAGCTCGGTGACCTTGGCGGAATTGAGTTTGGCGGGATCCACGGTGGGGGCCTGCAACTCCTTGAGCGGAACCAGCTTGTCGTTGGACGGGACGTCCGAGCCGACAGCGTATTCGAAGGAGGTGCCCTTCTGGAGCACTTCCTGGCCCTTCTTGCCGGTGATGAACTTCAGGAAGGACTGGGCCGCTGCGGCGTTCTTGGAAGACTTCAGCACGCCGCCGCCGGAGATGGAGACGAAGGCGCCCGGGTCCTGGTTCTTGAAGTAGAACGGCGTGACGTTGTTGGAGTTCTCGCCGGTCTTGGCCTGGTCGCCGTAGTAGTAGTAGTGGTAGATCAGGGCGGAGTCGACTTCGCCGGCGTTGACGGCCTTCATGGCCGTGCTGTTGCCCTTGTACGGCTTGGAGTTTTCCTTCATGCCCTTGAGCCAGGCCTCAGTGGCGGCTTCGCCCTTGAGTTCCAGCAGGGCCGAGACGATCGCCTGGAAGTCGGCGCCCGACGGCGAGGCAGCCCACTTGCCCTTCCACTCGGGGTTGGCCAGGTCCAGCATGGACTTGGGCAGCTTGTCGGCGCTGATCTTGTTCTTGTCGTAGACCAGCACGGTGGAGCGGGCCGCGATGCCGGTCCACTTGTTGGTGGAGGGGCGGAATTCGGCGGGGACCTGGTCCACGGTGGCCTTGTCCACATCCGCGAAGAGGCCGGCGTTTTCCACCTGGGCCATGGCGGGGGAGTTCTCGGTGAGGAAGACGTCCGCCGGTGAGGCCTGGCCTTCCTGCACGATCTGGTTGGACATCTCGGTGTCGTCGCCCTGGCGCACGGTCACCTTGATGCCGGTCTCGGCGGTGAAGGCGTCGATCCACTCTTTGGTCAGGGATTCGTGCTGGGCGTTATAGACCGTGATCTCACCGGCGGAGGAACCGTTGGCGGCGGCGCTGCTGCCGGCCGTGGCGGAGGAACCGGAGCCGCAGGCGGCCAGGCCCAGGGCGGCAGTGGCGGCCAGGGCGATGCCCGCCAGCGCGTTGGTGCGGATCTTCATGGGGCTACTTTCTACAAGGAAGTCGTCGTAGTGCCCTGCCCCCCGTGAGCGGGGAAGTTAGGGCATGCTCACTAAGAAAGACTGTAGGTTAGCCAAACCTAAGCGACCAACCTGAGGCTGGTTTAAGTGATGAGGATCACATCAATTACGATACTATTGCGTGACGTAATTGTCGCCGGGTTGTGGGGCCGGCGCCTGCGCGATCGAGGCGGCCGCCTCCAGCACCATCCAGGCCTGCAGCTGCGTGGAGAGTTCGACGGCGGCCCCTTCCGGGTAGCTGCGGCGTGCCGGCGCGTCGGTGCGGTCGGAGAAGACCAGATGGCTGCCGCGGCGCGCGAGGCGGTCGTGCGGAGGGAGGATCCGGCGGCCCTCCCAGAGGGCCTCGGCCGTATCGTTCACAAGCGCCGCCGCCGTGGCCCGGGTTTCGGCCGGGAGGCGTTCGTCGACGGCGGCGAGGGCCAGGTAGCGGACGAGGATCCCCGTGAAGAGCCCGCCGTCGCCCGTCCCCTCGCAGCGCAGCACCGCGGCGGTGCGGCCCAGCAGCGGGGCCGGCTGCGTGAGGTTGCCCGCCACGGCGTCCACCAATGCGGCCGCTCGCCCGAGGTTGGGCTCGCCCCCGAGTTCCAGCAGGGCGCCGAGGACGGGCCCCTGGTTGTAGGTGTAGATGGTCTCTTCCAGCACCGCTTCGCCCGTTCCGGAAATCCGGAGGCCGTCACGGTACAGGCCCTGGCCGGGCTCGTACAGCCTGGCATCCAGCCAGTCCAGCAGGGACTGCGCCTTGGTCCGGTTGCCGGTCCGCGCGTAATAGAGGGCCACGGGGGCGGTGGCGGGGGTGTTCTTGAAGTCGCGCTTCGTGCTCCAGAACGTACCGCCGCCCAGGTCGTCCGTGGACGCGGAGTCGAACTGCAGGGTCAGGCTTTGCAGGACCTTGGCGTTGCGCTCCCGGCCGGTGTGTTTGCGGGTGTCCTCGGCGAGCTTGTCCAGCCGGAGCGTGGCAAGGGCCAGCCAGGCCATGTCGTCGTAGTAGTTGTTGACCACCGTGAGGAAATTGCGCAGCCGGATGCCCGTGACGAGCCGGGAGGCGAGCCGGCCGGCGCTGGGCCGGTTCTCGCCGTCGAACTTGGTTCCAGGATTCCCGGGGGACCCCAGTTCCCGGCGGCCGGCATCCACGAGGCAGTCCAGGTAGTGCGCCTGCCACCAGTAGTGCCAGGGCCGGGACAGGTTCTTCAGCCGGCCCGAGGGCCGGAGGATCGCGGCGATGTGGGTCCCGGGGAGGAAGAAGAGCCGCTGCCCGAAGAGCCTGGTCACTGAGCGGGCGGCCTCGTCCGCGCGGAAGGACCAGTTGGGGGCGGAGGCGTCGGCTCGGGTCATGGCTCAAGCGTAATCGCGGGAGCCCGTCCGGACCGCGACCGTGACCGCGCCCTCGGCGTGTGCGGCCCAAAGGTGCGCATTGGCCGCATTCCAGTTAACATTCACTAACTAATGTTCCCCGCGGGCCGCCTCTGCAGGCGCCGCCCGCGTCGAGGCTTCGCCGCCGGGGTTCGGT
Organism: Arthrobacter sp. P1_A5; assembly: GCF_056406825.1. Taxonomy (NCBI): domain Bacteria; kingdom Bacillati; phylum Actinomycetota; class Actinomycetes; order Micrococcales; family Micrococcaceae; genus Arthrobacter; species Arthrobacter sp. P1_A5. The sequence goes on from NZ_JBFTZL010000031.1 coordinate 16,093, forward strand.
TCCACATCAAGGAGGATGGATGGACATCAAGGGTACTGTCGCGCTGATCACGGGCGGGGCCTCCGGTCTCGGAGCGGCCACGGCCAGGCGCCTGTTCGACGCCGGCGCCTCGGTGGTCCTCGTGGACCTGCCGGGTTCCGCCGGGGACGCCTTTGCCGCCGAACTGGCCGCATCCGCCGCTGCCGGCGCCGGAGACGCTGCTGCCGGAGGCGGCCGCAGGGCCGTCTTTGTCCCGGCCGACGTCACGGACGAGGCGCAGGTGCAGGCCGCCGTCGACGCCGCCTCAGCCCTCGGCCCGCTGCGCATCGTGGTCAACTGCGCGGGGATCGCCACCCCCGGCAAGGTCCTGGGCCGCGACGGCGTCCTTCCGCTGGAGGCCTTCAACCGCGTCATCCAGGTCAACCTCGTGGGCACCTTCAACGTGATCCGCCTCGCCGCGGCCGCCATGGCAGCCACCGAGCCCGCCGCCACGGAACTCGGCGGCCCCGAACGTGGCGTCATCATCAACACCGCCTCCGTTGCCGCGTTCGACGGGCAGATCGGCCAGCCCGCCTACGCCGCCTCCAAGGGTGCCGTCGCCGCCATGACGCTGCCGATTGCCCGCGAACTCGCGCGCTCGCTGATCCGGGTGGTCACCATCGCGCCGGGCATCTTCGAGACTCCCATGATGGCCGGCCTGCCCCAGGAGGCGCAGGACTCCCTGGGCCAGCAGGTGCCGCACCCCTCGCGGCTGGGCCGGCCGGCCGAATACGCGAACCTCGCCGCGCACATTGTGGAGAACGCCATGCTCAACGGCGAGATAATCCGCCTCGACGGTGCCATCCGCATGGGCCCGAAATGACCGGGTCTGAGATGGCCGGGACTGTGCTGCCCACGGCGGACTTCTTCGACTACGAAGCCCTGCTCAGCACGGCGGAGCGGGCCAAGCTGGCGCAGCTGCGCGAGTTCCTGGCCGCCGAGGTTGCCCCGTTCGCCACGGACTGGTGGAACAAGGCCGAATTCCCGGCCCACATCCTGCCCAAGCTGGCCGCCCTGGAGCTCAGCGCCCCGGCCCAGCGCGGCTACAGCAACCTGTTCGCCGGGATCGTCATCGCCGAGATGACCCGGGTGGACACCTCGCTCGCCACCTTCTTCCTGGTCCACCACGACCTCTTCGTGGAGTCGCTCTACGGCTTCGGCTCCGAGGAGCAGAAAGCGCGCCTGCTCGAGGACGCGGCAAGCCTGCGCACCACCGGTGCCTTTGCCCTCACGGAACCGGACCACGGCTCGGACGTTGCCGGCGGCATGGAAACCCGGGCCCGCCGGGTCCCCGGCGGCGCGGCCGGCGGCGGCGACGCCTGGGTGCTCAACGGCGCTAAGCGCTGGATCGGCAACGGGACGTTTTGCGACTACATGCTGGTCTGGGCCCGGGACGAGGCCGACGGCGGCATCCGCGGCTTCATCGTCGACGCCACCTTGCCGGGCGTGAGCCGGAGCCGGATCGAGAACAAGATTGCCCTGCGCACGGTGCAGAACGCGGACATCGTCTTCACCGACGTCCGGGTGGCCGAAACGGACCGCTTCGCCGGGATCAGCAGCTTCGAGGACACCAATGAGCTCCTGCGCGGTTCCCGGATCATGGTGGCCTGGCAGGGGGTGGGGCAGCAGCTCGCGGCGTTCGACGTCGCCCGGCAGTACGCCGTCGAACGCCAGCAGTTCGGCCGCCCGCTGGCGAAGTTCCAGCTGGTCCAGCAGCAGCTGGTCACCATGCTGGGCAACGCCGTGGCCAGCATGGGCATGATGGTCCGGATCGCCCAGTTGCAGGACGCCGGCGCCGGGGACATGCCGCAGGTGGCCCTCGCCAAGTCCTATGTCAGCGCCCGGATGCGCGAAACCGTCGCGATGGGCCGGTCCCTGCTGGGCGGCAACGGGATCGTCACCGACTACCGGATGGCCAAGATCTTCTCCGACGCCGAGGCGATCTACACCTACGAGGGCTCGTTCGAGATCAACACCCTGATCACGGGACGCGCCATCACCGGGGTGTCCGCGATCGTCTAGAAGACGGCTTTGACCGTTTAGACCGTTTAGACCGTTTAGACCCGTTCAGAAGAGGCCGGGTTCCTTCTCGCCGGCCTCAATCTTCACATCAAGGCTGTTGTTCCGCACCGGCATGGGGCAGGTGCCGTACGGGGTGAAGGCGCTCGGGTAGTTGATGGCCCGGTTAAAGTCCAGGACCACCGACCTATTTCCCAAGGAGTCGACGCGGGGCCTCGCGGTGGAGACCTTCCGCCACTCGTCAGTACTTTCCCCGTTGGTCTCGTCGTGGAACGTCACCGTCAGGGCGCCGAGCTTCTCCTCCTCGGCCTGCAGGTGGAACTCGTGGTCCGCGCCGGGAAGCCGGAAGACCAGCTCGCCGACCGAGCGGTGGACCCCGTCCACGAGCGGGTTGGCCGTGCCGATCGGGACATCCACAGGCTCGGGATAGGGCACGAACCTGGCCTCGATGACCAGGTCCGGGCGGAAGTCGAAGGTGGGCACGCCGTCGAACTCCGTGAACGCCGGCGACTGCGAGTCGCGCGTGCGGATGGCGTACTTGTCCGCCCGCATGGCGAGCTCCACCACCACCTGGCGGCCGTCGTCGCCGCCGTACTGGACCCACATCAGTGATTCCTCGTCGGCGAGCACGGCGCTGATGGTCCCGTCCACGGGTTCGCCGGTTTCGACGAGGGTCAGACCGTCGGACGCGGCGGCGGTGAGGAACGCCGCGGTGCCGTCTGTGGACCAGAGGCCGGGGGCGAGCTCGACGGCGGCCGGCTCGCCTTCCAGCCACTGGAAGGAGGTCAGCGTGAGCCAGCCGTGCTCGCTGGCGAGGGCCGTGTTGCGGCTGTTCCGGAAGCGTTGCCAGCGGGCCAGCTGCGGGTTCTGCACTGCATCAGGCGTGGGCTTCGAGCCAGTCCCGGTTTCAGGGTCAGGGGTGGTCATGGGCACCTCCAAGGGGGTTTCAGCTGGTGGCGGGTGGGGTTTTGAGGCTGGCCGCCACGAGTTGGGCCGCGGTGGTTCCGGCTGCGGCGGCCGCGGCCGGGTCGCCGTCGAGCACCCCGCTTGCCAGGCCGCCGTCGAGTACCAGGGTCAGGCTGCGGGCGAGCTGGTCCGGGTCCCCGGCGCCGGCGCGTGCGGCGAGGTCCCGGATCCAGGCGCGGATCTGGCGCTTGTGGGCCACGGTCCGGTCGTGGACGCGGGTGCCGGCGGCCGACTCGGCGGCCGCGTTGATGAAGGCGCAGCCGCGGTAGCCGTCGCGCCGGCAGGCGGCTGTCAGGGCATCGAACAGGCCCACGAGCTGCTCGGCCGGGTCCTCGCCGGCGGCCTCGGCGGCGGCGTGCAGCTGCCCGGTCCAGACGCCGTCCACCTTCTCCAGGTAGGCCAGCATGAGGTCGTCCTTGGCGGGAAAGTACTTATAGAAAGTGGCTTTCGCGACGCCGGACTCGGCGATGATCGTGTCGATGCCGGCGGCCCGGAAACCCTGCGCGTAGAAGAGCCGGAAGGCCGTGGCCAGGATCTTCTCCCTGGCATGCCCGGCAGGGGTGCGGGCAGCCGGGGCGGCGGTGGCTGCTGGCGAGGTCATGGCTCAATCGTACACAGACAAGTCTGTCTACGCCGCAGTGTCATTCGCCCTGTGCCTCGTCAACGACGGACCGCCGGCCCGCCTCCGCCTGATCCGGCGGCTACGGGCGGGCGGCCAGACCCCGCACGAGCAGCCGCCAGACCTCGCGCAGCTCGGCCCCGATGGCCGGGGCCGACCATTCCGAAGCGTGCAGCGGGTGGTGGAACCGCGCCGTGGCGTGCAGGACGGCACGGCCGGCCGGCACCGGATCCGGGACGGCGAATTCGCCGCTGCGGACGCCGTCGGCAATGATCTCGGTGAGCGCTGCGGCCAGGTGGTCAACGTGGGCCGCCACCACTTCCCGCGCCTCGGCGGTCAGCTGGCCGAACGTGGCAAACAGCTCCGGATCGTTCAGCGCCATGCCCTGCTTGATGGCCGCGAGGCGTTCGAGCCAGCGGAGCAGGCGTTCCGCGGCAGGGCCCTCCGTATCGCGGGCAGGATCCAGCGGCTCCGCGAGGCGGTCCAGCCAGCGCCGGGCCACCGCGTCCCGCAGCGCCACCTTTGTGGGAAAGTGCCGGTAGACGCTGCCGTGGCTGACTCCCAAGGCCTTCGCGACGTCCACCACCGTGGCCTTGGCCGGTCCGAAGCGCCGCAGCACGTCTTCGGCGGCGTCGAGGATGCGCTCCTCGGTCAGGACGGCGGCTACAGGGGTCACCGGCGTTCGCTGTCGAGCATGGCCATCTGGCCGGCGTCGTAGCGGGTGCCCGCGGCCGAGTCGGCGGGGACGGCGGCCTCGATCGCTGCCAGGTCCTCGGCGGAGAGGAGCAGATCGACCGCGCCCAGCGATTCGGAAAGCCGTTCCCGACGGCGGGCGCCAACGAGGGGGACGATGTCCTCGCCGCGGGACAGGACCCAGGCGATGGCGAGCTGGGCGACGGTCGCGCCCTTGCGGTCGGCGATTTCGCGGAGCCGTTCGACGAGCTCGAGGTTCCGCTGCAGGTTCTCGCCGGAGAACCGGGGCAGGTGGGCCCGGAAGTCGCGCCGGTTCCCGGTTCCGGCGGCCGGCCAGTGGCCGGAAACCAGGCCGCGGGACAGCACGCCGTATGCCGTGATGCCGATGCCCAGCTCGCGGGCCACCGGCAGGATGTCCTGCTCGATGCCACGGGAGAGGAGGGAGTACTCGATCTGGAGGTCCGAGACCGGGTGGACGGCGTTGGCGCGGCGCAGGGTGTCGGCGCCGACCTCCGAGAGGCCGATGTGGCGGATCAGGCCCTGCTGCACGAGCTCGGCCAGTGCTCCCACGGTTTCTTCCACCGGAATGGACGGATCCAGGCGGGCCGGCCGGTAGATGTCCACGTAGTCGGTGCCGAGGCGCCGGAGGGTGTAGGCCAGGAAGTTCTTGATGGCCACCGGACGGGTGTCCACGCCGTTCCATCCGCCCCGGGCATCGCGCAGGACGCCGAACTTCACGCTGATCTGGGCGCTCTCGCGCCGTGGGCCGCGGATCGCGTCGCGCAGCAGCATTTCGTTGTGGCCCATGCCGTAGAAGTCGCCGGTGTCCAGCAGGGTCACGCCGGCGTCGAGGGCGGCCTGGATCGTGGCGACGCTCTCGGCGTCGTCGGCGGGGCCGTAAAGATCGGACATGCCCATCATGCCGAGGCCGATGGCGGCGGTGCTGGGGCCGGTGGAGCCCAGGGTGCGGGGGGTGCCGAGAGTAGAAGTTGTCATGCCATGACCATACAACAATCAGCTGACAGATTTCAAACTTTGTCAGCTGAGATGAGGCGGGCGGGGCGTCGGCGCGCGCTTATTGCCGTAGACAGGTCTGTCTGGTAGCGTCATGCCCACACGTAGACGAACCTGTCTACTCCACGACTTCAGAATGAGGACGCCATGAAGATTGCAGTACTGGGAACCGGCATGGTGGGGCGCACGATTGCCGGCGCACTGGCAGGGCTGGGGCACGACGTCGTGATCGGCACCCGCGACCCGCAGGCGACGCTCGCCCGGACCGAACCGGACATGATGGGCACCGCGCCGTTCGCCGAGTGGCACGCCGCAAACGCCGGAGTCGACGTCGCCGCGTTTGCTGACGCGGCATCCGGCGCCGAGCTGATCGTCAATGCCACCAACGGTGCCGGCTCGCTGGCCGCGCTGGCCGCAGCGGGGACCCCGAACCTGGCCGGCAAGATCATCATGGACATCGCCAACCCGCTGGACTTCTCGCAGGGCATGCCGCCGTCGCTGAACCCGGTGAACACGGACAGCCTCGGCGAAGAGATCCAGCGGTCCTTCCCGGAGGCCAAGGTGGTGAAGACGCTGAATACCATGACCGCGTCCGTGATGGTCGATCCGGCCCGGGTGGCCGGCGGTGACCACACGGTGTTCGTCTCCGGGGACGACGCCGGCGCCAAGGCGGCCGTGACGGAACTCCTCAAGGGCTTCGGCCACCGCGACGTGATGGACCTTGGCGACATCACGAGTGCCCGCGGTGCGGAAATGATCCTGCCGATCTGGCTGCGGATCTGGGGCGCGCTCGGCACCGGCGAGTTCAACTTCAAGATCGCGCGCTAACCCCTTCACCCGCCAAGCTCGCAGCAGGGGCCGTTCCGGGAGCTCGGAACGGCCCCTGCTGCGAACTGGTTGGGGTCCCGGGGGTCCCCGGGGGAGGGACGTCGGGGCGGCGCGGCGGGGCATGACACTATCTGAGACGGAATTCCAGCAGGGAGTGCCTGCGGGTAACATCCCATGGGAAGAAGTAATCGGGCTCACAGTATCCAGCGCAGTGTACGAGCCAAGTCGAACCCTCGAAAGATAGTTTCCATGGCTGACACTGCAATGCATTCCGACACCGATCTTGCCGCCGAACTCCGGGCTGATGTCCGCCGGGTCTCCACCCTCCTCGGCGAATCCCTGGTCCGCCAGCACGGCCCCGAGCTCCTGGACCTGGTGGAGCAGGTGCGCCTGCTGACCAAGGAATCCAAGGAAGCCGCCCGCGGCGGCGCCGACGCTACCGGGCCGTGGAGCTCGTACGACGTCGTCGCCCAGGTCCGCGAACTGCTCGGTTCCCTGCCGCTGGAGCAGGCCACCGACCTGGTCCGCGCCTTTGCGTTCTACTTCCACCTGGCGAACGCCGCCGAGCAGGTCCACCGGGTCCGCGGGTTGCGCACCCGGCAGGAGAAGGACGGCTGGCTCGCCAAAGCCGTGGAGGAGATCGCGGACCAGGCCGGCAACTCCGTGCTGCAGGAAGTCGTCAACGAACTCGACGTCCGCCCCATCTTCACCGCACACCCCACCGAGGCCTCCCGCCGCTCCGTGCTGGACAAAATCCGCCGGCTTTCGGATATCCTGTCCGAATCCACGGCGGAGGGCACGTCCGCGCGCCGCCGCCAGGACCGCCACCTGTCCGAAGTGATCGACCAGATGTGGCAGACGGACGAGCTCCGCCAGGTCCGGCCCACCCCCGTGGACGAGGCCCGGAACGCCATCTATTACCTCACCGGCATTCTCAGCGACGCCATGCCGGAAATGCTCTCGGACCTCTCCGAGCTGCTTGCCGAGCACGGCGTCACGCTGCCGCCGCAGAAGGCCCCAATCCGCTTCGGCTCCTGGATCGGCGGGGACCGCGACGGCAATCCCAACGTCACGGCCGCCGTCACCCGCGAAATCCTCCAGATCCAGAACCAGCACGCCGTGCGGATCAGCATCGGCCTGATCGACGGGCTCATCTCCATCCTGTCCAACTCGACCGCGCTGGCCGGGGCGGACCAGGAGCTCCTGGACTCGATCGACGTCGACCTGGGGAACCTGCCTGGCCTGGACCGCCGCGTCCTCGAGCTGAACGCTCAGGAGCCCTACCGGCTCAAACTCACCTGCATCAAGGCCAAGCTGATCAACACCGGCCGCCGGGTCGCGGCCGGATCCGCGCACGAGCCCGGCCGCGACTACACCGCCACCGCGGAGCTCCTCGCCGAGCTCGGCCTGCTCGAACGGTCGCTCCGGAACCACCACGCGGCCCTCGCCGCCGACGGCGCCCTGTCCCGGGTCCGCCGCGCCATCGCCTCCTTCGGCCTGCACCTGGCCACCCTCGACATCCGCGAGCACGCCGACCACCACCATGACGCCGTCGGGCAGCTCATGGACCGCCTTGGCGGGCCCGGTGTCCGGTACGCGGAACTCAGCCGCGCAGAGCGGCTCGAGGTGCTGGGCTCCGAACTTGCGTCCCGGCGCCCGCTCTCCGGCCACCCGATCAAGCTCGACGGCGTCGCCGACGGCACCTACGACGTCTTCCGGGAGATCCGCCGAGCCCTGCGCACCTACGGCCCCGACGTGATCGAGACCTACATCATCTCCATGACCCGCGGCGCGGACGACGTCCTGGCCGCGGCCGTGCTGGCCCGCGAGGCCGGCCTGGTCAGCCTGTTCGGCGAGGCGCCCTACGCCAAGATCGGCTTCGCGCCGCTGCTGGAGACCGTCGACGAACTCCGCGCCTCGGCCGAAATCGTGGACCGACTGCTCTCCGATGCCTCCTACCGCGAACTCGTCCGGCTCCGCGGAGACGTGCAGGAAATCATGCTCGGCTACTCGGACTCCAACAAGGAATCCGGCGTCATGACGAGCCAGTGGGAAATCTACAAGACCCAGCGCAAGCTCCGCGACGTGGCGGCCAAGCACGGAGTCCGCGTGCGCCTTTTCCACGGCCGCGGCGGCTCGGTGGGCCGCGGCGGCGGGCCGACCTACGATGCCATCATGGCCCAGCCCAACGGCGTGCTCGAGGGCGAGATCAAGTTCACCGAGCAGGGCGAGGTCATCTCGGACAAGTACTCCCTGCCGGAGCTGGCCCGCGAAAACCTCGAGCTCTCCCTGGCCGCCGTACTGCAGGGCTCGGCCCTGCACCGCACCCCGCGCACCTCGGAGGACCAGCGCGTGCGCTACGGCCACGTCATGGAAACCGTCTCCGATGCCGCGTTTGCGCGCTACCGCACGCTGATTGATGACCCCGATCTGCCTGCTTACTTCATGGCGTCCACCCCGGTGGAGCAGCTGGGTTCCCTCAACATCGGATCCCGTCCGTCCAAGCGCCCCGACTCCGGCGCCGGGCTGGAGGGTCTCCGCGCCATCCCGTGGGTGTTCGGCTGGACACAGTCGCGGCAGATCGTGCCGGGATGGTTCGGTGTGGGCTCCGGCCTCAAAGCCGCCMGCGAGGCCGGTAACTCGGCCCAGCTCAAGGAGATGATCGAGGGCTGGCACTTCTTCCGTTCGGTGCTTTCCAACGTTGAGATGACCCTGGCGAAGACGGACATGGACATTGCCGGCTACTACGTCTCCACCCTGGTGCCGGCGGAACTGCACCACCTGTTCCGTGCCATCCGGGCCGAATATGAGCTCACGGTCGAGGAGATCCAGAACCTTACCGGCGAGCACGTGATCCTCGATGCCCAGCCCACCCTGAAGCGCTCCCTCGAGATCCGGGACCAGTACCTCGACCCCATCAGCTACCTCCAGGTGGAACTGCTGCGCCGCGTCCGGGCCGAGGCCGCGGAGGGCATGACCGGGGCCGAGATCGACGAACGGCTCCAGCGGGCCATGCTGATCACGGTCAACGGAGTCGCCGCCGGGCTGCGCAACACCGGGTAGCCCCCTCCCGACGCTCCCTCAGGTGTGGCGGCCTTTCCCCCGATGCTCCCTCACCTTCTGCGGGCACCTTCTGCGGGGAATTTCCAAACGCTCCCTCAGGTCCTGCGGTTCTTCCCCGGACGCTCCCTCTCCCGGTGAGGGAGCGTTGGGGTTTTGGGTGCGGAAGGTGAGGGAGCGTGGCGGCGCGGCTAGGGTTGTTCCATGCCGTCGTTCCAGACCAGACTGAAGATCACCGGGCTCAAGCCTGGCACCGCTCCCGAGGCCGTCATGGCCGCGGCCATCGAGGCGCTTGGGACGCGGCACCATGTCGAATCGCACCAGCTTGAGCTCGCCGGCGGCGTCCCGCAGCTGAACCTGCGCTTCCTGGTCGATGCCACCGCCTACAGCGCCGAAAACAGCCAGGCGCTGGAGTCGGCAGCCATGATGCGCGACGCTGTCGAACGCGTTGCGCTCACCGGTGCGCTGACCGTGCTGCGCCGCAGCCGCGGCCGCTGGGCGCCCGTCTAAAAGTCCAGTTCCTCGTCCGGGTCAACCACGGCGGACTCCACGGGGGAGGGGCTGCCCCGGCGCCGCGTCACGATCACGCCCACGACCGCTCCGACCAGCAGCCCGACGCCGACGCCGATCAGGGAGCTCGCCCAGAAGGGCAGCCCGGTGGCGGAGCCCATGAAATAGCCCAGCGCCACGGACCAGGCTGCCCAGAGCAGGCCGCCGAGGGCCGCGCAGAGGCTGAACCCGCGGGTGGAGACGTTGGCGATGCCCGCCGCGGCCGTCGTGGCCAGCCGCCCGCCGGGGATGAAGCGGAGGCCGATGATCGCGCCGTAGGTGGAGGACCGGCCGGCTTTCGCGATCGCCGAATGCACGGCCGCGTGGAACCGGAGACCCCATTTCCAGCGGTCGAGCACGTGGCTTAGCCGCCGTTTGAACAGCTGGAAGACAAGAAGGTCACCAAGCCATGAGGACACCGCGGCGAGGAGCACCACGAGGAACGCGTTGATGTGGCCCTCTGCGGACAGCGCGCCGCCGGTGATGACCAGCATTTCCGAGGGGACGGGCGGGAAAATCGCATCGCCGATCACGAAGGGGAAGATCCAGAAATAGATCGCGGCGCCCCAGCTGTCCGCATTTCCGAAGTCCATGGGCACAAGGTACCGCACTTCCAGCCGCTAGCGTGCCTCGCTGAGTTCCAGTCTGCTGCGGTATTCCACCGGGCTCCCGGAGATGGGGTCCACGAAGCGGATCCCGCGGGCCAGGAGTTGCAGCGGCTTGGCGTAATTGTCCGGAGCCTTGTCCAGCAGTTTCGGGTAGAACGCATCGTTGACGATGCCGAGGCCCAGTGAGGCCATGTGCACGCGGAGCTGGTGGGTCTTCCCGGAGTGCGGCTCCAGCCGGTACAGCGCGCGGCGGTGCGGGCCGCCGTCGGCGTCGGGTGCGCCGTCGGGTGCGCCGGCGGGTGCGCCGGAAGCGTCAAACGTGCGCAGCCGCTCGATCCGGGTTTCCGCATTGGGTTCGCCGTCGACAACCTCGGCCAGCAGGTAGCTGCGGGACTTGGTCATCCGGTTCCGCACCACCACAGGGAAGTCCACCGCGGGATGGCCCGGTGCGGGCTCTGCGGCGGACACACACTCGTATTCCTTCTGGACCTGGCGCTTTTCGAAGAGCACCTGGTACTTGCCCCGGGTCTCGGGGTTCGTGGAGAGCAACAGGATGCCGGCGGTCATGCGGTCCAGACGGTGCATGGGAATCAGGTCCGGAAGGCCGAGCTGGTTCCGGAGCCGGACCAGGGCCGATTCCTGGATGTACGTCCCGCCGGGGGTGGTGGGCAGAAAGTGCGGCTTGTCCACCACCAGCAGGTGATCGTCCTCGTGCAGAATGTTCAGTTCCACCGGGATCCGGGTCTCCGGCGGCAGGGTCCGGTAGTACCAGATGAACGTGTGGTCCTGCATCGGGGTGCTGCGGTCCAGGGCGATCCCGGCCTCGCCGACGATCTCGCCGGCGTCGAACCGGTCCTCGATGCCCTGCGGATCGATGTGCCCCCAGCGGTGCATCATGTAGTCCAGCGCGGTCTCCCAGGGACCCTCGTCCGGCAGGCGCAGACGCGTCGCATTGACGCCGTCGCGCACGGGAAGGGGGGATTGCATCACCCGACCATTCTACGGGCCCGGCCTCCCGCGCCCCTGCGCAGTCCCCGCCCCCCCGTTACCTTTTTCGTAGCCCGTTCCTGTTGCAGGATGTGGGTGTGCTGGCCTGCCGGCCCCGGCATGATTGCCGCCCCCAGTCGTCAATGATCCGGGGGGTGTTGTCACCGGGGTCCGGTAGGTGCCGGAGAGACCGCTAATAGAGGCAGGACAGTTTGGGATCGTCGTGCGTAACGTGGATGCCGGGCTCTGACACCGCGGACAGTCCAGCAC